>JABMPR010000020.1 GCA_013202895.1 bacterium
ATATTGTAATTGATACATCTAGATGCTTCATGAGTCATCCTCTGAGCATAGAACATCAAATTCTCTTTTTTGTGACAGCGATAGTCGTGGTCCAAATCCACATCCAAAAGCATCTAGCCAATTGCGCCTAAACAGGTAGCGTCCATTCACTTTATTTCTTTTAAGTTTTCCTGTAGCCACAGCCCTTTGCAGGGATCTGGTAGAAATCCTTAAATAAATTGAAGCCTCATTCAGACTGAACCATGTTGGCTTAATAGTTTGCTCAGTTTTCATGATTGTTAACACTTCTACGGTTTAAATAATCCAGAACAACCTTTACAGTGTCAGGATGGAAAATTGTTACATCTCCCTTTCCTGTTGCACGGTGGAGTAATAGCAGGCGATTTGTGTTCCTTAGATAATTTATTGTGTACGGCTGACAAAACTCACCGTTAGGTAAATGTTCCTCAACTTTTCGGATTAGTACTTTTAGGGTTAATCCTACGTTGTTTGATTTCATTCAATACTCCTCTGCTTCTTTTTAATACGGTGGTAGTATAGATTGGCATAAGTATATTGACAAGAAATATAGTTGTTATAACATGATTAATATTAACTAGTTACGTACAATACTTACGTAAGGAATTTTCTGATGTACGTGCAGAATATTCTAGTCTACAGGCGGATTTATCTCTTTTTGTGCGGAAATGATTTTTGGAAGGATTGGAAGTGGTATTTTGTTAATTGTACTAATTTTATGACGTGTGTTGTGCTAAAACTGGAGAGCAAACCATTGACTTTTCGGTTGAGTAATTAGGCTACCGAACAATTGTACTACTGGGGCACGTCTTGATTTCATAAAAATAGAGCGTACTTGTCTTCTCTTTTTTGGTGTTTTCGTCCCATTCTTATCACGATCAACAATATCAGATAATTTATCATATAGTCTTTTTGCAGGCAGGGTATGATTGGATTGGTTATAGAGAATTTTTACAATGTTGTATTGTAGATTCGATAGTTTGTAGTCATTGGACTGTGACATTGAATACAAAACACTTCCATAATAAAATCCCTTTCCCCCTTTTTGTAGCCTGAAATTAGAACTACTAGCATCCACAATGTCAGTCTCATTGCCAATATTTATAAAACTATCAAAATTATTTATTTCAGGTTCTGTATAGTTTATAAAATATTGCCCAACAGAATCAAAACAGTCAGGAATTATATCGTATTTTATGAACCAGTTCCTGAGATCTATTATCGCTTTACCCAAATAGAGAATTTTCTGCCCTAGCTGCAACTGCAATGTTTTATTGCTAATATGGAAGTAGTCTTTGATTTGTCTAGAGAATCTGCTGACCGCGTATTCAAATTGAAGTTTATTTAGATCTAATAACGTAACTTGCTTATTACATTCAGAGGCAAGAATCGTGATTGAATGGTCAGATATCGATTTTGATTGCGAATAGCTATAATAGTCCACTCTATAATTTATTAGAAATCCAGCTTTCTGCAAACCTGGGGAATACCCATGATCAATAATAATTTTAGTATACTTTTTAAGCTCCAGCGGTGTCTCAGGTATGAATCTCGTAGTTCTGATTATCGTCATGGTATTTTCTTATTCAATTAATCTCATGAAAAAACTGGACAAATTCTAATTATTATTATCGTTAAAATTAATGGCATTTGTCATGTGATACAAGCTGACATTCCATGTCATTCCCTGCCACTCAATAACTTCCCCCTAAATTCGGGCAATTCATAACTGGCGGGGAATAATTTGAGAGAAATTAATAAAAAAGAACTCAGTGAAATAGATATTTGTGACCAATATGTCACTCCTGCAATCCTTTAAGCGGGCTGGGATCAAGTGCGTCAAGTGAGACGTGATGTGACACTCACCTCGGTTCAAGTTGGCTGATGCGATTATGAGGAAGGCGATTTAGATTGATTTGGATAGCTAAATAAATTGGCTGATACTGCTGCCGATGGATTTATCTTTGTTTAATTTTACTTAACCTTGAAACTTAATTAAACACTTCCCCAGAATTTTTTATGAATTGGGTGAAATTATAGGGTGTTACACTAACGTCAGGCAAATCGCACACTGCAGGAATTTTGTACTTTTTTAAATTCCTCGGTAAATTAGGCTGGACTCCTTCTTGCGTCATTAATTCGCAATCATTCAGTTTTGCAGTGGCAATTATTAAAATATCATTCTCTCCGACACCATGAGGATGATATTGGTCATCTGTTATACCTAATAGAGCTTGAATCTCTGCTGAAAACCCCAATATGTCTGTGGTAAGTGGTAAGATAGTTATTGCTTGACTTCTTAGCCAAGTACCGCAATCAGGATACTTACGTGTTGTTTCATCGTATGCTGGTTTTGGAATAGCAATATCGCCCGATCCAATTTGGGTAGATAGCCAATCCCACAGGGGAGGGAAATTATCTAATGGATAATTGTCCCAAATATGCATTATGGCGGATGCATCTATAGCTACCATGCATTTTGCTCTAATTTATGAATATCAGGGATTTTCAAATTATCTAAATAGGTGCTCGCTTTGGATAATGTAATTCTATTTTCACTGTATGCTTCGAGGACTGCACTGACAAAAGGCTTACCAAACATCTTTGTTGGTTCTCTATAACGATAGCTCCTATTACCTCCTGGGGATTGTACAGGTGCAGGGAGCCTACTTCTGTATTCCCGATATTCTTCATAATTATTACTAAGTAGACGGCCTTCGTTCAGTAAACGCCTGAGTATCACCTCTGTACTCACACTCCAACTTCGACTATAATCTCTTAGGTATGTTCCATATTCAGACACATTATCGAAGGGAAAGTTCTCCAAATTTATAGCAGCAAGAAATTCATCAGGAATTAAAACATTCCCTGCAAACTCATTGGCAACTCTTTCTCGTCCAACGACACTATAAAAATCATTTTCTTCATCAACATATCCCTGTCTGTGCAGTAAGAGATGACCTAATTCATGGATAAGTGTAAAGACTTGAGGTTGAACAGAGTCTTGTTTTTTTACAACTATTACTGGGTACGTCGGATAATAGAGAGAAAAACCGCGGACAGGGTCATCTTTGGCAATCTGCCAGTCTCCTTGGTATCCATTTGTGACGACAACAAATACACCCTTTTCTTCAATTTTGCTTCGATAACTATTGAAGGTTTCATTCTCAGCCAAACCCAACCAGGTACGCACGCGATTAGCAGAACGCTTGATACTTTGTGTAGAATTTCCAGGTAATTGATAACCGTCCCAATCGATTGGGTCAGCTCCATCACCCTCTATTAGGTTTAAAAATATTTCGCGTTGCTTCTCGACACGCTCTATCAACATTTTAAGCTCTGGAGACATTGTCGGTTTTTGCCCCGTCAACGTTCTAAATTGGGGAGAGTGTACTACATCTTGATCAATAGGGGAATCCTCAAGATAAAATAGTAACCCACGATTAAAATAATCTGCAATTTTCTTTAACTGCAATACGGTGATACCCTCTTCATTTTGCATGGACTTTTGCAAATAATCGTACCGTATGTTGAGCTGATTACATAGAATCTCTGGAGTGATTCCGTGTTCTTCACAGCTCCACAAGATTCGAGATAGGTTTATATTATTAACTCTGTTCATACCCGCCTTTAGATAACATGATATTGACATAGTACAAAATTATATCTCCTCTTCAAAGCAATTTTGGTGTTTTGATTTCTAATTGCTACTTCCCATCTAATCAAAATAATAAGCCTGCCCAAACCGAGCCTGCGGAACGGTATTTGTGTCATAGTGTGTCATATTGTGGCAACTTTGGCAGGATCTGGCAGTGACAAATTTAGAGGAAAATTGGTCTGAGGATTCATACTTCGACTGGCTCAACATGAGACAACGGATGAGGGCTACTAAGGGATATATACGTGTTAATCCCTACTCAGAACCATTCCTGGCCTAAATAGAATAGCCCCCAGCAACCGAAGTCGCCGAGGGCTTGGGGGGGTGGGCGCTGAGGGAGTCGAACCCCCGACCCCCTGCTTGTAAG
>JABMPR010000223.1 GCA_013202895.1 bacterium
GCGTATGCTTGCCAAAGTTTAAATCCGCTACGGCCACCTTGCGAACTCTCTGCCCCAGATCCCGTTTTTTTGTCTCTTCTTTAGATGAAGCCAGAAAACCCATCGAGGATATTCCGATTGCAAGTATTCCGATTGCTGATCCAACCCGGAACCAGCGTTTATTTAGTATATCGTTCATATTCATTGATCCAATGCCTATCGTTTAATCTCATTATTGCTTTGGCGATGGAGTCTTGGCTGACCGAGATTAGTAGTAGTCATTTTCGTAACTCGTATCAGGACCACATTTAAAAAAGCAGATGTCATTAACATTAAGGTGACAAACTATGTGCCAATTGCAAAGGAAATGTTACAAAGACTTGAATATATTGCAGATATCTGACGTAGAATAGGAATTACTCGTATTGATATGCTGACATATTTATCAGATACATATACTAACTATATCAATATCATATGATTAGCTATCGTGTGAAATTGATAAACAATATATATTACGACAATATTTCCAGTTTCGTCAAAGACGGCCAAAAATTTTAGATTACTAAACTCTAGCTATTGTTATCGTGGAGAGGGGAGGAGATCAGATTAAAGCTAAGGCAATTTTGGGAAGATGGACTGGGGATTATGAAAAATTAAACGAGTGCGAAGGGGTTTTCAATTGATCAGAAATGACATTTCCATTTTTAATCATCCTGAACATCAAACTTCCAGTGACCGGTTTCGTCAATCCAGACATTCTTCTCCAGTATCCTATTTTTTGAACACCGAATCTTATACTCTATTCCATCGTAACTTCTGTATTTATAATTTTTATCTACAAAGTATTGACCATCTAGCTCTCCAGCTTCTATATCATTCCAATCCCGACCAATAACCTTTTTCCAGGTCGGAGATATTGGGAATCTCCCCTCCTGTCCATAATACACAAATAAATGACTGCGAATGGTTCCAATAGAGGCTATAGCTTCGGCTCGAATGGCAACCTCCATATTTTTATTGTAAACGGGGATCGCAATGGCGACCAGAGCGCCTATGATAAGAACTACGATCATCAATTCGATGAGAGAGAAGCCATTATGTGTCGTGTTACGATTCATTAAATATTATGCTTATTTGACTTAAATTGAAACTATTCATCTATTTGAGTAATACAATTACAAATTTAGGGGCTAATATTGTCCATACTAACCTGTTTAGCTATTAATTATCTCATATTTCAACTGGTAAATAGCTCACCCTCATAAGCTATACTCACAGTCCATTTTGACCAAATCAAAGTTTTTGAGCGGGGGCATCTTTCATTTTAAATATCCATATTCTTCAATGTCAACAAGCTAAGCAAACTCCGATAAGCGATTTCTTCGTCATAGTAGACGAATCGAATAATATTAGAGCGTTCTAACAATTACTTTGATGATGACTATGGCAGGAAGGTCAACTCAATGGCATGAGAACCAATTGCCCCAAACAAACCATAGCCACCTTCAATCCCCACAGCTCGCCCGATTGTTGTTTCGGCATCGAGTAAAAAATTGGAGTAGTCTCCAGTTTCACCTAGGATGAAATACTCATAGTAATTCTCATCCATGGATACCAGACGCAGATAATAAGGTATTGGTGAGCTAAATCCGGTATCAGACAGACAAAATTCAGGCGGTAAAGTGTAATGACCGTCATCCAGATCAACTACACGTTCAAACCAGGCACCACAAATATCCACAAATCCATTTTCTTCCACGAACTGATCTTCATATATAAGACTGCCTGAAATGAATCCTTTGGTCTCGCTAATAGTTTGCCAGAATATTTCATAAGGTTGATCTCGAGAAACGCTATCCTGGATAAGTGAATCTATTAATACAGGTATTTCAGGTGTCGTAAGATAACCAGTGACAGTATCAAACCCGGGCGCTACAATACTTAAATGATAACTGGTATTAGCTTGTGGTGTGAATAATCCTTCAGCTGCCTGATAATTGTTTTTATCAAATTCCCAGGAATACTCTCTTGGAACATAATGGAATTGAGTCGAATCTTCTCCACTCCAAACGGTCACTACAGCATCTGTAATAATGTTAGCTGGTTCATAAATGGAATCAATCCACCAAAAATCATCCTCTTCTGAATACCAGATGGAATCAATGCCCACCAGTATTGCGGACAATTCCTCTAGATCTGTCGTTCTATAAATCCTGACGAAACTATTGACATCTGGATCCAAGGAGATTAATCCATAGACATTTAAGACAGGCTCTAAATCTGATTCCAGATCTTCCCATTCCTGAGGAGCATAACATGAATTGGTGATAAGGATCAAAATTATGATCCATATCCGGAGTGAAAGATTATTAGAATTCAAATTTTACTCCAAAAGTAAATATTAAGGGAAACATAGGAACTGGTCTGCGCTGGACTCCCAATTTATTTCCGTTGCTGCGGTCAATGATCGTCCGATAAGTGTAGGTCATAATATTTGTATGGTTGCTAATGTTTATTAACTGGTAATATTTAGAATACTTCAATCCGAACAGCTCTTTTGTCTTTGAGGTGAAACCTAGATCGATCCTGAAATAGGAACTGTAGCGGCTGGAATTTTTATCGCCTACCAGATAGGAGCCCTTTTCATTCCAGAAAGATCCAATCGATAAATATTGCTCCCAATCGTAGATCCTGCCAATAATGGGCGTATATGGATTACCACTTGAATTTGAGAGGGAAGCACTAATCTGTGCCCGATTAGTAAAATTATAATTGCCAACAATATTCAGCGTATGGGTCCTGTCAAAATTTGGAGCGTACCACCCGGCTTGGGGTGTTTTATAAAAAGTTCTGGCGAATGTGTATCCGATCCAGCCCTTCAATTTACCTGTTGATTTCTTGATCAATAATTCAAGACCATAGGCATAGGCATCGGTTTTCCAGAATTCATTGAAGGGAGTTACTTCAAGCTCACCCTCGTTCTCAGAAAATAGTTCGCCTTGTTTCAAGGTGAGCATATTATCAAAACCTTTATAATAGGCTTCCACTCTGAATAAAATGTCTTTTGGTGATAAATATTCTATTCCCGCAATACTATGTTCTGAAACGCTTGCCGGATATTCCTCTGGAATCCCCATCCACAGATCAACCAGCCGTAAAGTTTCATCCGGTGAGTTGGCGGTTGTGAGAAACTGGTGATAACGACCCCAGTTGAACTTCAGGGAAATGTTATGGGAAACGATGTACTTCAATCCCAATCTGGGTTCAATATATAGTGAATCATGCAGGCTATAATCTGTAACTCGCAACCCTCCCTGCAGTTTTAGGAGAGGGGAAATATCCCACTTGTCCTGGAGGAAAACAGATGATTCCCTGGTTTTATTGCTCAACTCCAGAGGTTGCAGGTTAAGTGTGGTGTCAAGAGTGGCAATATTGAAACCCATTCCCAGATCAAAGTTGACCTCTTTAACCTGAAATCCACCAGAGATAGAATGCTGCTCGTCTAATTTCCAGATGACTTCCGTTTCGATGGTATTATCCTTGATAATATCATACAGACCAAGCCCATAGCTAATTTCATAATGCTCAGTTGAGTCTATAGTGCTATAATCACTAATCTCCTCAACGCTAAAATCGAAGTCAAACCGGTAGCGACTATTTGAAAGAAAAGTTTTGGCTACAATTGTTGGCGAAACAATCCAGCGCCAGGTCAGGCCATTGGTATGATTACCCCAGGGCCAATGTAAACCAAAAGTAGTTTCCGTTTCGGTTGACCCCTCTCCATTATCATATGTTTCAGTGTCGCTCCCCTCAAAATCCAGGATGTCATCCCCATAAAACCGGGTATAGGTAAGCCGATGGTCAAAACCTATATCCAGATTAGTTTTTATCTGATAATCATAAAAATGATATGGAAAACTGAGATAAATTTGCTCTCCAGTGTCTCCGTTATTATCTCCGGAGCTACCAATGGGGATATGCAGAAGGTCAATAATTTTATCAAAATAAGTACGCCGACCGGAAATCATCCAGGAGCCTTTGAAGATATTCCACTGGGGAATGGGGCCTTCCAGGAGTCCTTTAGTGGAAATAAGGGAAACATTTCCAGAACCAGTTATCCGTTCTGTATTTCCTTCGCGATTGATAATGTTGAGGATGGCTCCCATACGACCACCATAACGCGCGGGAAAGCCACCTGCATGAAAATCGGCCTCCTTTATGGCATCGGTATTAAAAGTGGAGAATATTCCGCCCAAATGATATGGATTATAAACGGATATACCATCCAGCATGATCATGTTCTGATCAGGTGTACTGCCTCGTACATATAGAGCAGAGGAAAAATCGCTTGAGGTCTGCACCCCAGGGAGCATTTGCAGGGTTCTAAAAACATCAGCCTCAATAAAGGCGGGGGCAGCATTGATCTCCCGGATGTCCAAAGAGATATTGCTGCTTTCAATAGTCCTCTCGAATTTTTGGCGTTCCGCTGTGACCGTCACTTCATCAGTGAGAATGGATACTTCCTTCAGACGGATGTTTAAACGTACAGTCTGACCAAATGTGAGGGAAATTGCCGCTCTATATTGCCCAAAACCCATCATTGAGGCTCTCAAATCATAATTACCTGCAGGTATATTTGTAATTACAAAATAGCCATCCACATTTGAGGCGGCTCCCAATGCGGTTTCTGCAAGGAAAACATTGGCATAAGCAACTGGCTCCCCAGTGGCATCTTCACGGATAAACCCGCTTATGGTCGCGGTTTCCTGAGCCTGAACCGAGGCAAGCATAAAAAGAGATAGAACAATGAATAGTTTTTTCATTATAGCCATCCCACTATAATGCTGCATAATTCTAAAACTGATATAACGATGTACAAGATACATGTATCGTTATTCGATATTTTCAGATCGAGCAATTCCTGTTATCAGCTCATTAATCGATCAACCCCAACTTTTTCAGCTCTTTTTCATAACGATTTACCAGATCATTCATTTGGTCAATGACTGCTTTCACAGCATCTGGTTTTGTCATATCTACACCTGCTTTTTTAAGCTGTTCAACAGGGTAATCACTACCACCAGACTTGAGTAAATCCACATAATCGGACACAGCCTTTTTCTTAGAACGACCTGAACCCTCATTCATCTTCTTATATAGTGCTGCTGATGCAGCATAGCTGGTAGCATATTGGTAGACATAATATGTTACAGAGGAAAAATGCGGAATTCGGGCCCAGGTTGCATCATATAGTTCATGATTAGCCATAGAATCACCATAATAATCCAGTAACAATTGGTGATAGACAGCTTTTAAAACATCAGCTGTAATGGGCTGACCATTCTCAACCAGTTTATGGACCTGGTATTCATAATCGGCAAACATGACCTGGGTATAAAAAGTACCTGCGATATTATCAATTGCATGTCCGAGTAGCACCAGCCGTTCTTTTGGATCCTTGCTTTCAGCCAGCATATATTCCAGCAAATGGGCTTCAGCCATTGTCGAGGCGACCTCAGCTACAAAAAGAGTATAACCGGCATTTGAGAAGGTTTGGGTCTCATTGGTGAACATGGTGTGCACTGTATGTCCCATTTCATGGGCCAAGGTAAAAACATTGTCCAGGGTATTACTATAATTCAACAACATGAAGGGATGAACGCCGTATAATCCTGCTGAAAATGCCCCGGTTGTTTTTCCAGGAGTTTCATAGACATCGACCCAGCCAGGTGAAAAAGCCCCTGTTTGTTTTTTGCTATACTCCTTCCCCAACGGTTTTACAGATTTCTGCACGATGGTGGCAACACCATCGTAATCGTAATCTTTATCAAACTCGATGACAGGTATTGAAGAATCATACCCGTCGTACTCCTCAAGTTTGAGGGCTTCTTTGCGCAATTTGTGATAGCGTTGAAGCGGTGCAGTCCCTGCCCGTCCCTGTTCCAGCAGATTTAAATAGACATCAATAGGAATGTTATTGCGCTCCAGAGTCGCTTCCAGGGTCGAACCGTAGTTACGTGCCTGAGCATAAGCCCAGTCTCGCTGACAGATACCATCATAGGATGCGGCATAGGTATTAATATTTTTGTTATAGGTTCCGTTGCGTTCAAGGAAAGCCGCTTTTCGATCGGCATGACTGCGTGAGGTGTTGAAGAGCCTTCTGGCCTCGCCCTCAGATATCTGTACTTCTTCTCCCGTCGAAAGAGTGATGGTCCCAAAATCGATATCTGCCCTGGAAAGCTGATTATATACATTTCCCGGATTCCCACGGAGCTGGCTAAAATATGAGAGTAAGCGCTCACTGTCCTCGTCCAGAACATGGGCCTGCAGACGGTAAAGATCCTCGATACCAAATCGGAATGGAATTAGATCTTTATTATTGTCAAACCAATTTTCCATGGTTTCCCTGGGTATGGCGAGCAACTCAGGGGTAAACCATGAGGTAGCAGTACCAAATTTTGAGGACAGGATTTCAACCTGCTGCAGTTTGGCATATACCTCATTATCCCGATTATCCAGCGCTCTAACAAGGCTGGCATAGTTAGAGACCCGATCGGAAATAAGATTCAATTCCTCTCGCATTGTAAATGCTTTGAGTAAATCTTGGGATCCTCCAGCCAGGCTGCCTTTGAGTTTTGCATATTCATCCATTAACCCTTCAAGCTTTTTAAGGTCCTGTTCCCAGGCATCCCAGTCAGCATATATATCTGTTAGAGCCCATTTATGTTTGGCATTGATTTCTGATCTATCTTTTGGTGCAGCACTTACTGTGTTAGCTGAAAAGATCAGCAACAATAGTAGGCTCAGGGTTTTCATAATAAACTTCATGAAATTCTCCACTTTATGGTCAATTCGTTTTTTGAGTGTGAATGGCGGCTATTCAGGGACTTCAATTTTTTAATTTAACGGCAGTCAAATTATTGCAAAACAATTCAAAAAGCATCTAAAGCTTTATTACGAATTTGTTGGTGTAGGTGTTCAATCGCCTGGAATGATGCCCTACGCATTATTACTAAAAAATATATTTTACATTGTTGTTGAATAGTGACTCCATCCTGACTTCTTTGTCCAGAATCTGATTTTAGCTGTTAAAATCCCATAAAATTTATTGCAGAACAACATTTCCTTTGAGCTTTGATAACGAAGCAGAGGTATTGGCCCCCAGGGACTATTATTGTGGACTCAGGGCTTAGAATTCCTTGCCTCTCATGCCGCCTATTACTGACTTTGGCAGAATCACCGAAGGTCGGGTTAAAAACAGCCGATCTTACTCTGAGAATTCGTCCTTGGAATCAGGTTGTCTTTTGATATGGACATCCCGTTGCGGAAATGGGATCTCGATATGATGTTCCTTTAGCGTATCCCAGACTTTGAAGAGGATATCACTTTTAAGGTTAGCAATACCGTTTTTTGGGTCATCAATCCAAATCCGCAACTCAAGATCTACGGAACTGTCACCAAAACTGATGAGCAAGCAGATGGGTGAGGGATTTTTCAGGATTCTGGGTAGCGTATCCATGGCCTGGAGAACTAGATCTGAAACCAAATGAGGATCCGCATTGTAGGACACACCAAATGGAATTTTCAAGCGGACCTTAGTGTCTGAATAGGACCAATTGATGACCTGCTGCGTAATGAGATCTTCGTTTGGAATTAAATATTCGTGACCATCACGGGTGACCACACTTGCATAGCGTGCCTTTAAACTTGATATCCACCCATAAACTTCTCCAATCTGCACCACATCACCAGGTTTGATGGAGCGGTCACTGAGTAAAATTATGCCACTAATGAGATTGGATACTACTTTCTGTAATCCAAAACCGATACCAACACCCAGGGCTCCACCGAATACAGCCAGCGCCGTAAAATCAATTCCAATGCTGTTGAACACCACCATGACAATGATAAAATAAATCAATCCCCTCAAAGTCTTGCTGATCAGTACTCGGGCTGAAGCGGTAAGCTGAGGGACTCGATAGAGCTGTTTGTCGATATACCTATTCAACCACCCTCCCAATCGGAGAGTTACCAACAACAGCAAACCTGCCTTTAGGAGAGATAATACTGATAGATGCACCTCCCCTATATCAAAGCCGAAATTATCTAGCAAGGTGATCATAGGTCCTAGTACTCCCAGAATGCTCAGAGTAGCAAGCACCCAGGCGGTTGCCGAGACTGAAAGCGCCCAAAATCGATCCTGAATGATGGATGAGGCCAACTTGATAACCACCCAGACTATAAGGAGAGTGATGAGTAAATCCAGCAGATGACTTGGTAGGCCCAATTGTTTATAGATGAGCAATGTTATCGAGAGCAAGATGACCAATTGAATTCCCAGTAATTCTCCAAACAAGGTGGCTTTGAATCGTTGGAAAAGTCGGTTCTGAGGAAAAAATCTTTTTAAAGGCTCAGCCAGGAAAGGTCGTAGACGTCTGGAGATAAGAAAACTGATCCCCACCAAAAACAGGAATATGAGTGATTGGATTAAGTGGTCCCAGATAAACACGTTTGTCTGAGCCCAGGTGTAAACCTTGGAGAGGAGTTCTGTCATTTTTGTTGAGTCAAGTTCAAGCATAGTGCATCCTCATGTATGTAACATACGTGTCGTGTTTGATTGGATCACTGACCATAGCTTTCATAGAGACCGCAAAATCGACTAACTATCATTGCCAAAGTATATGATGGTTCTTTCATGATCTCTGTCTACCCAGCTCTGAATCCCAATGCTCAAGATTCGCTTTACATCTATGAAAATAGATAATTGGTGTCTGGATGCAAAGAACACTTAAGTGATTGCTTGATTTAATCCCTTCCTGCAACATAATTTGTATCGCCTCAATGTGCTCGTTTGACGAATTCCCCACTACACCTAACTCAAAAAAAGTAGATGATCATTTTGGCTGTTTACTGAATTCAATGTTTGAAAACGAGGAAAGTCTAAGCATGGTACTGAAGACCACAACTAGAGTTTTGTTCCCTTTGACCTTGCTGACAAAAAAGACGTTTTATGCCGGTCCTTCCTGATTCTGTTTTGCTACCTCATAAGTTTTATGGTATGGCTCCAGGGTAAACTAGTGTCCCCCCTCAATCTTGTAGTCCATCTCACCAGCCTCGATAGCAATTGCTAGCAGGTTTTCCTCGGGAGGGAGAGGGCAGGTGGCATAGGGCGAAAACACACAAGGCATATTGTAGGACTTGTTGAAATCTATAATTGTAGTGGCGCTCTCATCGACAGCTGGAACCACCAGGAAACGACCCGCACCATAGGTGCTGAGTCCATTTGTTGCATCCCCAAAAATGATGAAGTAACTATCATCACCTGGATCAGCCAGTGGTGTCAGGGTGTAAGCGTGTCCATTTATCTTGAAGTGCAGCAAACCAGGAGTCGAATTCGGACTACTGTCGCCCAGAACATTCACAATTTCGA
>JABMPR010000224.1 GCA_013202895.1 bacterium
CCCCAGCGAGATCACCCCTATATCGATGATTACGAAGAAGCTCCTATTGAGGCGGCAGCATATATTCAGGACAAAATTGAATTTCCGTATCTGGTCATCAATCTAGGACTGCGTTTTGATAATATGGATGGGAACGCTGCCTATCGTAACGATCCATTAAACGATACAACCTCAATCTCTACTAAACCTAGAAGTCAGATTAGTCCCAGACTGGGGATTGCCCATCCCATTTCCGACCGGACCAAGATCCATTTTGCCTATGGTCAATTCTTCCAAAACCCGGAATACCAATATCTATATGAAAACTCTCAGTATGATGTGACGGTAAGGGAACCTCTGTTTGGCCAACCAAACCTGGATGCTGAAAGGACGGTAGCCTACGAAGTGGGTCTTTCACATCAGTTTAACGATGCCCTGGTAGGTCGCTTCACCGCCTATTATAAGGATATCACCGGACTTATTGGGACGCACTATTATCCACCCTATACCGACGAAGCCCCCAACCAGTATGTTGGCTATACGCTCATTGTGAATGAAGATTATGCTAACTCAAAAGGTTTCGAGGTAAACCTTGACTATGATTCAGGTGAAAAGATCTCGGGCAATATCACTTATACATTCTCCGTAGCCAAGGGCAGTGCTTCTTCGGAGTCTGAACAGTACCCGGGGACTTCAGAGTCAACCCGGCTATATTACCTTGATTTCGACAAAGCTCATGGATTTAATGCCTTTGGAAGCTGGAGATTCGGAAAACATCAAGGTCCGAAACTGGCAAACCTCTTCCCCTTTTCTCAGACTGAGATTGGCTTCATTTTAAGGGCAAGCACGGGTTACCCTTACACTCCCAGTGGACGTGATGTTGGCTTTGTTGAATTAAACTCCCTCCGACGACCAGCTACTTACACGCTTGACATCGAGGCTGGAAAGGGACTTTCTCTTCCAGGTCATCTGTATGCCCGGCTATTTATAGAAATATTGAATTTGACCAATGCATCGAATATCAGGTATGTGTACTCAGACACTGGCGATCCGGATTATACACTGGTGGGTGGGCATAGTGAGGAATATATGCTGGATCCTTCAAATTATGGTCCCCCTAGAACTTTTCGACTTGGCCTGACACTTGGGTGGGAGTAGAATATGAAAAACAGAAATAGCAATTTCAATTCAGGTCTTATCTCGAAAGCTGTCCTCGCTCTGCTTGCAATAGTGGTTCAGCTTTCATCCGTATCAGCCAGCGACAAATATCTCGATGGACATGCTCAGCCCGAGTCGATTTCAAAACGTGCTGATATTACCGATCGCGCTGCCGGAACTCACAATGCCAGCAACATTGGTTTATTCTTCGAGAACCGTGGTAAAATGTATCCAAGACGACTCGCAGATGGACCATCTGGCGAATTCCCCATAAACAGCGGACATCATTATATCTACCGCATTAACCCCTTCGTGGGTGTGGCCCCCGATGTTGTCTCTGGACGGGAAGCCAATGTCCTCCAGGGACGTTATACACAGAATGAAGAACTTGAAGCTGTCGGTGGCTATCATAATCCAGCCTCTGCAAGGGTTGCCATGAGTGATCAGCCAAACACCTGGCCATCCTCTGGCTGGCATTTACAGGACGATGAAGGGGTTCCCATCATTGTCTCCAGCCAGGATAGCTACTGTGTATATGACGATGCCAACAACACCGTTGAGAGACTGGATATTCAAATCGCTCAAACTGGCTACGCCTTTGGGTTAGCCTACGCCGAAGACCTGCTATTTTTTACTTATGAAATTACAAATAACTCTTCAACCAGTTATGATAGCGTCTATTTCGGCATGTATCTGGATTTTGATATTGGAAATATCAGCGGCGGTGATCCAGAGTATTTGGATGATATACTGGGTTTTGATGCAGCAAACGATTTTGTGACACTCCGCGATGCTACGGACTATTCAGCTGAATGGGGTGGTGCAACTGGCATAATAGGTATGACACTTTTAGAGAGCCCTTACATACAGGGCAGCATGGCTGGGATTACAGAATTGCATTATAATCTGGCCAACAATGATATTGATGACGATTCTTTACAGATGGTCATCCTGTCCAGTAACCAGGATTATCTCCCTGCTAATTTTTTATTGGAAGATTATGTCCACACAGGAAGCGATGGTAATACTCACATCGATGATGTGGATCTTATCGATACGGCGGTATTGGCCGAATGGGTAATAATCGCATCTTCAGGTCCATTCGAGTTGGGTCCCGATGATACCTTACGATTTATCACTTGCATAGTTGCTGGTGTGGATGAGGCAGATCTAAATAACAATCTGGCGGTGGCTCAAGAATTGTACGCATTGGATTTTGAGACCCCAAAACCACCGGCAACCCCCACTTTAAGCGCTGTTGCAGGTAGTAATGAGGTTACTCTATATTGGACAAACGCCATTGAGATGGAACCCGATGAGATTTCAGAAATTCTTGATTTTGAGGGCTACAACCTTTATCGGAGCGTGGACCGAGGAATTACCTGGGATCAAATTGATAGAAACACATTTCCTGATACAGGACCAGATGCAGTACCCCTGGCCAGCTTTGATCGTTTGAACGGAATTGGTGATGACCTGGGAATCAAATACTCCTTTACGGACGAATCTGTGATCAATGGCTTTGAGTACTGGTATTCGCTCACTGCCTTTGATCAGGGTGATTCACTGATTGTGAGTCTTGAGAGTGCCATTGGAAATACAACTGACGCAGTCAATACGATTAGTATCATTCCCCATTCCACTCCGGCCGCGCATGTCCCGC
>JABMPR010000225.1 GCA_013202895.1 bacterium
CAACCACGTTGGCAACGTGGAGCTCTACCAACTGAGCTACTCTCGCATTCTTTTGTCTGGCTTGCAGATAGCCTAAAAGCGGCGTGAATATAAATCTACTCAAGGGTGCTGCAAACTCTTTTGATTCAAAAAAGAGGATCGAGTTTTGAATTATCCTAGCTCATATTATTTGCAGCGTATGTTAGCGGCCGACGACACAATCTTAATCCAAACTATCCATACTATTATCTAAGAAGAATTTGAAATTGTCACCTCTGGGAAGGCTTATTATTTCTATCATATTTGACTCTATTAAGCATAAGATATGATACAAATATTGTCATAAAATATGATATCATGCTGATATATTTATATATCAGCATGAGGTATAATATTGTTCAGCATGAAGTATTTAAAATATCTTAAGTATAAATAAATCAACACTATAACTCATGTATTAGTGCTTTGGCATATGCTTTGTGAAAGGTATGTATACAATCAGAAACGATTAATACAAAAAGGGAGATAATCATGGTAAAAACAAAACTCACAATCGCAGTATTAGCCCTGATTCTTGCAGGAACAATTTTACATGCTAAGCCAATGAACATTGCTAGCACTAGCCAACCCACACCCCGAGGTGGGATCCGCACCCTTGAACTCAACGCGACCTATCCGCTCTGGGCAAAAGCAGAACAAATAGAGAGCAATGTTATTCTACAATTTTATGTAGATAGAGAGGGGAACGTTTCTAATGTTCATATCACTAAAAGTGGTGGCAATATATTCGATCAATCTGCAATAGATGCAGTCTTGAGTACAAAGTGGGAGCCTGCCAGACAGGATGGATTCCCCGTAGCGGTAACATTCGAGCTACCATTTGAGTACCGTTCCAAATAGTGTGCAGTAATTAGATTTTTGACAGATCATCCATTTAACAAAACTTGCAGACAGGATGTGTAGTTATTCTGTCTGTTTTTTTAGAGTGGCTTTATTTTAATTTCTACCTTAATCATGTTGTACTTCAGAGTTTTGAGGGCATCGATTGCCGCATCGATATCAATATTAAAAGTGTCTTCATGTCCATAGTTTAATAGGTGGGGAACTGAAAGCTCATAAGCCGATGCAATCTTTTCTAATGTTGAATAAGTAGGATCACTCATTCCGCGTTCTAATTTGCTGATATAACTTCGATCTAGACCTGCATTAGTAGCCAGATCCTTTTGTAACAATCGATGAGCTTTTCTTACAATCTGTAATTGTTTTCCTATTTCCATATTAAAATTTCTCCCCAATTTCAATGGTACTCTCAGACTATTTCGTCAAATGAAGAATTCGTCGAATATAAGTGCTATAGAGCCAATATTAATGATTTTCGATAAGTTAATGGATGCCTTCATAAATGGGTTAAATTGAATCATGACAGGTATCTGGGATATAGAAAATACCCTTGAATTGCGACATAGAATGGTTACTGAGCAGTTACAGAATAGGGGTATTAGCAACATTGATATACTGCACGCTTTCGAAGAGGTCCCCCGTCATATGTTTATTCCAAATGTTCCTGTCAATGACGCCTATGGCGATTATCCTATCCCAATAAAGGCAGGTCAAACTATAAGCCAGCCTTTTATCGTGGCCTTAATGCTTTCTTATCTTGAACTTAGATCGAATCATGAGGTCTTTGAGATTGGCAGTGGAAGTGGATATGCTACTGCCATTATAGCCAAATTATGCAGGCATGTTGACGCACTGGAGGTTTACAATAACTTAATCCGGGATTCAATTTCTGTTTTAAAGCAGCTCGGGGTATCAAATTTATCAATACAGCACCGTAGTGCATGGGAACAATTGCAAACCCTAAAGGTATATGATCGTATTATTTTGTGGGCTAGTCCACCTCGCATCCCACAGCATCTTTTTGAATGCTTGTCCGATAGTGGAATATTAGTTACACCTGAAGGGAAATCTGATCAATACTTATGGATTTATAAAAAGATTAATGGGCGGATAACCAAGGAAAGAAAAGATGCTGTCAGGTTTGTTCCCCTGGTGCGGGGTAGCGTGAATGAGATTGACAGCCCTCAAGGAGGGGAAAATGAATAGACTCTACAAATCAAATACAGATAAGGTTTTTGATGGTGTATGTGGTGGTATTGGTGAATATTTCAACATTGATGCGGTCATCGTGCGCTTATTGTGGGTGATCCTAGTTATATTCGGAGGCACGGGAGTTCTGGCATATCTGGTAGCAATGTTAATCATACCCAAAAACCCGGGACAGACAGATGCTGCAGAAGTGTCCCAAAAACGAGTTCACAGTAGTTCCATTTCACAAAGATTTTGGGGCATATTATTAATCATTGCTGGTGTATTTCTCCTTCTTGGCCTGATTGGTCCGGTGGGTGGATTCTTTGCTGGCGTCAGTATCGTTATGGGACATGTTCTCTGGCCGCTGATAGTTATTACTCTGGGCTTGTATCTTATCTTCAATAATTCAGATCATAAAGATATCAAATCCTCAATTGATGAAGCCTTTCCTCCCGGTCGAAAATTGTACAAGTCACGGAATGACAAACGAATTGCTGGTGTCTGCGGCGGAATTGGCATCTACTTCAATACAGATTCGAATATCATCAGAATCTTTTGGGTTATGGCAACCCTAGGCTCCTTTGGTTTTGGATTGCTGGCATATTTCCTTCTGGCTATCTTTTTGACTGATGCTGAATAACAGCAACGGGAGTTATTTGAGGATCCAAAATTACTGACATATTTAAATTGAGAATTATCAGCGTCCTCACACTTGTTATGGGTCTCTATAGCCTGAGTTTTACCCAAGGTGTCTATGAAAATGGCACTTTTGTAAGCTTACCTGCAGGTAAGCATGTTAATCACAGTTACTATGGTACATGGAATGCATATTTTGCTGTTGAGGATGGTGTGTTGGTTTATAACCATCATGAAGAGCATTGGTTAGACCCCATAACATCCAGCAATGGACTATCACAGTATCCCGCTTTATTGGTTTGGCAAGATCCTGGAACTCAAGAGGTTTGGATAGTCACTCCAGATTTTGTTTTTATATATGATCCTTTAACTCAATGGATGGAACATCAACCATTGCCGAAAGATTCAAAATTCTCAGGGAAATATGAGTTGGGAGTCTCGCTAAATCGTGTCGTAATAACTTCCAGAAATATTGAGACAGGTGAGAGTTACTCTGCATTATTTATAAAGAGCTCGGGGAACTTTGATTCCTGGGGTCAGGACTCCACTCTGGATGTTGAGTGGGATGCCATCGAACGTTTTCAGGCCATCGATCCAACTTTAACTGACCTGTACGGGTCACTGGCTGTTCAAACCATCTCAAATGGTAACTTTGATTCAGATGGCCTGGTACACCTGGATGGATATCCCAATCAATCATCAAGCTCTGTTTCTGCATTATCAGGACTTTCAGGCTCTGGCGATGTATTTTTGAGCACCTATGGGATGGGTGTGTTTCATCAAAAAATCAGTGGTGGTGAATTTATCCAACTTCCATTTGGCTTACTATCTCCTGATGTCATGTCACTTAAAATAATTGGTGATCAGTTGTTAGTTGGTGGACGAGCAGGATTGACACTTATGAAGGCTTACGATGTAGAATATGATGAAGCTATCAGGGATACCTATTTCGACTATTCATTTATTTCTGCCATAGATAGTACAAACTCTGATCTATGGGTTGCCGGTAGAGGAGGCGTGTTTAAAAAATCTAGAAAAAGCGGTGAGTGGCAACGAATAGTAAGCAAACAGGATTTAACCAGCACTCGTATTTATTCTATCGCTGCTGGGATTGATGGTAATCTCATGATCGCTACTGAACGTAATGCCTTTTTATACCATGAATCTGGTCTGGTACTACAGATATTATTTCCGGAAGGACTTGACTGGCCAGTTTTTGATATAACTTATCTCGATGGTAAATTTTATATCTCTACTTTGATGGGGCTATTTATATATGATGAATTCAATCAAAACTTTAGCGCCAGAGTTGACGGTTATGGTGAGATGCATCCACCTCAGTCTGAGCCCGCAATAGATCCTATATACAAATGTTTGATAATAGATGAGATATTATGGGCAACAACCAGTAGAGGACTGATGACATTCAACCTGGTTGAAGCAAATGGCAATTCTTTCCTTGCACCTCATGCACCATTCAAACCAAGAGGTCTCACTTTTGTCGGTGGGCGAGCGTGGATTGGTACGGATATTGGAATGTATACTTATGATTCCAAATCGTCAACTTGGCGCCATTATACCACAAATGATGGGATAATAAGTAACTTTGTAACTGATTTGGCTGCTGACTCTGACTATATTTGGGTTGGTACGAATCTAGGACTAACGAGGGTAAAGTGGCAAAATCTATATTAGGGTCAACGAGTTCATTATTGTTATTAGGTCTCCTTTTAGGGGGATGTGCAGAACAAAAAGTTAATCCGGAGAAAGATCTGACTTTACCAGAATTCTCATTTGTTGGTCTTTCGGAACCAACATCCGATAAACAAAATATCAAGCTTTCAATCCATGTTAAAATTCCTCACACAGAACTTCAATTCACGCGTTCCGATGACAATTTCCTGGCTCGTTATGAAGTAGGTGTAACTATATCGGATGAAAATAATGAACGGATCGCCGGAAATATCTGGAGTGATTCACTCTGGCTTGATGTATACAAAGATACCAGAAAAACCGACAAAACAGTCCTTACTATGAAAAGTTTTGTAGTGCCTGCTGGTGAATTAAATTTGAGTGTACGAGTAACAGATCTCTACACTAATAAGACCAGAATTCTGAGCAAAACTGTTGATCAATCACAGATGTATTCAGGAGAGTTAGCTCTGGGAAATATCGTGATTATGGACAATCGAACAGACCAGGAATCAGAGCTATTAATGGACCAATCTTTTTTTGAGATAGTTGATACCCTTGTATTTATGGCTCGAATTATGGGGGAGAATCATCCCTACAAAGTCACTTACGAATTAACAGCAAAAGATAAAAGTGTCGCCAAAAACAGTCTGGTCTTGGACTATTCAGGAGCAATTGATTCGCTTTTATCCTTTCGCATTCCATTAACGGACATGCGTTATTCTAACTATACTCTGCACCTTTCAGCAGAGGATGGCAATGAAAATCATGTAAATACCAAGGCACATTTTAGAGTGCGGATTCGTGGTATCAATTTCGATGTTGGTGATCTGGATGAAGCTGTAAAACAATTAATCTATATCGCCGATGAGCGCCAGATTAATGACATATTGTCAGGAAACACCGAAGATGAAATGATTAAATTTAATGAGTTCTGGGCTGAATTAGACCCAACACCAGGATCTAATATCAATGAACTTATGGAAGAATATTATCGTCGAGTAGCTTTTTCACTGGAGGCTTTTACTGTGGTTCAGCCTGGTTGGAAGACTGACCGGGGGATGATCTATATTCTATTCGGACCGCCAGATGAGATTCAAAGAGGACCTTTCGAGCTAAACCAGAAACCATATCAAATCTGGGAATACTATCGTTTGGGTAAGCAGTTTGTTTTTCGTGATCATACCGGTTTTGGAGATTACCGATTGGACCAGACTTACCTGGATAATAACGATTGGCGCTTTAGATATTGAAGATCCCGACGGAACTCAGTTCCAGCTAGGCCTAATTATTAAATAAAACACTTTATATTACACTCCTAACTCCCTAAAATATCGAGATTTTAGCCCAATTAGTAAGTGCTATTGGACAAAAATATTCTAAATTTCGCACTGCCTGAAAAAAGACATCGCAGGCTAGGGTTTTAGAACAGTTGCAAAGACCTGAAAGCACCTTTCAGGCGTGAGAGGGTAGATGACCACAAAATTTTCAAATTTTCGAAACTGGATGGGTGTTGATATTGCAGTAGATTTGGGAACTGCAAACACACTTATTTATGTCCGAGGACAGGGAATCGTTCTGAATGAACCATCCATCGTTGCCAAGTCCAAATCAACTTCCAAGGTTATTGCAGTTGGAAACGAAGCCAAGCAGATGGTTGGTAAGGTGCATCAGGAAATCGAGACTATTCGACCCTTACGCGATGGTGTTATCGCTGATTTTGAGATGGCTGACGGTATGCTCCAGGGATTTCTGAATAAATTGCCCATATCAAAGTTGGCTCGACCCAGAATGGTAATCTGTGTACCTTCAGGTATTACAGAAGTGGAGAAACGGGCTGTAAAAGAATCGGCTGAAAGGCGTAACGCACGGGAAGTATTTTTGATTGAGGAACCAGTAGCAGCGGCCATCGGAATTGGAATTGATATTAGTGAGCCCGTTGGAACCATGATAGTTGATATTGGGGGAGGGACGACTGAGATTGCTATTATTGCCCTCAATGGTATTGTAACCAAGGAATCCTTGCGTATTGCAGGCGACGAAATGGATGAAGCCATTATTCAGCATTTTAAACGAGATCACAATCTGCTCATCGGCGAGCGTACTGCTGAGAGCATTAAATGTAATGTCGGTTCTGCACTTCAGGGTTCAGACTATAAATTATCAGTTAAAGGCAGGAATATGATTGCCGGTATCCCCAAAACAATTGAAGTCTCTTCTGCAGAAATTCGAGATGCACTGAGAGATACGATAGATCTTATTGTTGATGCAGTAAAAATGTGTCTGGAGCGGACACCGCCTGAGCTTAGCTCTGATCTTCTGGACCGAGGTATCATACTTACAGGCGGCGGAGCACTTTTGCGCGGTTTTGATAAACGTATGCGCCTGGAGGTGGATTTACCCGTTAATGTCGCAGAGTATCCTTTACTTTCTATTGTTCAAGGTACAGGGAAGGTTCTTGACAATATTGCCCGTTACGAGGATGTACTCTATTAATGGGTTTGACGCTGTGTTAGGATAGATCTTGGTCACTGCAGCAATTCCAATATCTCGCTATAGATCTCTAGCAAATCTTCTTGTGGCAATCGCCTTGTCTCTGGTGATAATTGCCTCTGATGACAATTCTACCCTCCAAAGAACCCGAGGTCTAATACTTGATGCATCGGCATATCTTTATCTTCCCTTACAATGGGTTGAAACCCTATTCACAATCCAGAAAGATCATCGTGAACTACAGCAGCGTCATATTCAGGCCCAAATTGATTTAAATAAATACAAGACTCTTGTAAGCGAAAATAGACGCTTAAGAAATATGCTGGGCTTTAAAGGGGAGAAAAGCTTTCTACTTATACCAGCCAATGTCCTTTCCGATGTTGGGAGTCATACTATGAACAGTTTTACAGTCGATCAGGGATCCAACGACGGCGTCGAATTGCTTGCAGGAGTCGTGGATGCTCAGGCTCAATTAGTTGGAAAAGTTGTCGCTATTTCACCGAACACCTCGTTGATTCAACTGGTTAATGATAAAAATTTTCGAGTATCAGTAAGGGAAATGCGATCCAGAAATGTTGGTATTTTGAGCTATTCATTGAAAAAGGGCTATATGATTCAGGATGTTCCCAAAAATGCTGAGGTGATTGCCGGTGACTCAGTAGTAACCTCTGGATTTAGCGATATTTTCCCAGAACATATATTTGTAGGATGGGTTTCTGACATATCCCCGGTGGTAGAGGACTATGTCAAGTCTGTTCAGGTAGATTTAGGTACCGATTTTAACCGTCTCGAAGAAGTCTTTATACTAAAAACAAAATGATTGATATTTTAAAGTATAGCCTATTGGGTCTGCTCGTTTTGATATTCCAATGGATGTTGGGCGATGTTTTTAGCATATTTGGAGTGACTCCCAGTTTTCTGGTTATTTTTATCATTTTAGTAGGTCTCACACGTAGCCAGGTAATGGCCATTTGGTTAGGATTTATCCTGGGATTTATCATTGACGCTTTAACAAGCACATCATTACTGGGTATCACCGCGCTTGCATTATCGGTCGTAGGGTATCTGGCTGGTATCTTTCAAGATCGGATTGTTCGTATCCCCATACCTGTCCAATACCTGCTTCATACTGGATTTTTACTGGTCTTTTTTATACTTACAGTAATGATTTCCTTACAGAATTCTCAATGGTCTGCAGGTGATATTGTCTTTCTCGTTTTAATGCCTAAAACCCTTTATACGCTAGGAGTACTCAGTGCCATATTCGTTCTCCTGCGTGTTGGGGCGGAGTAGTGCTACAGGGAAAGAATATCGTAGAAGTCTGGCGATCTCTCCTGGTCCATGGCCTGCTGGCATTCATCTTCCTGATTCTTATGGGGCGCTACTATTATCTGATGATAGTGCTCCATGAAAAATATTCTGAAAAAGCCACTGCAAATCACATCCGTGCTGTTCCTGTACTAGCTTCTCGTGGAATAATATATGATACTGAATATAATATCCTCGTGGACAATGCACCCAGCTATACCATATTAGTCATCCCCATCGAAGTAAAGAATAAGCCTGAATCCCTCGAACGCTTATCAAAAATCATGGAAGTATCAGTAGAAGAGATCAATCGTCGAATTCAAAAGAATCGTCGTGGATCTTTTGCTCCTGCCAAAGTATTTAGTCGTGTTCCCTTCGAGAAAATATCACACTTGCAAGAGCACCGTTTGGAACTAATTGGTGTAACCTATAGTATTGAGCCTATTCGTAAATATGTCTCTGATCTCGATCTGACCCACTCTTTGGGTTATACACGCGAGATAAATAGAGATGATCTAGACAGGTATAGCAGTGATTTGGATTATCAACCTGGCGACCAGGTTGGCTGGAAAGGTATCGAAAAATTTTATGAAGCTGAGCTTCACGGACAACGCGGGTTTCGTTATCTCGAGGTCAACGCCTTCGGACAGGAAATAGGAGAATCAGATGACCGAGCCCCAATAAATCCCAAGCCAGGCCACGATTTGCTACTTACAATAGATCCATTTCTTCAGTCTATTGCGGAGAAGGCATTGGCTGATTCTTCAGGTGCTCTGGTAATCCTCAATCATCAGACTGGTGAAATCCTGGCATATGCCAGTCGTCCCGGGTATGATCTGGAAAAATTATCCGGGCGTATCTCTTCCAAGGATTGGAATGCCTTAAGGGAAGATCCCCGGAAACCACTATATGACCGCGGAATTCAAGGACTTTATCCTGCAGGTTCAACCCTGAAACCATTGGCCGCCCTTTATTCTCTCGAGAATCATTCAAATGCCAAAGAACGGCGTTATATTTGTAGAGGCGGCTATCGATTGGGAAATAGAACTTTTGGGTGCTGGAAGAAATCAGGTCATGGGAAAGTAAATCTACATGAAGCAATAGAGCAATCATGTAATGTTTTCTTTTATAATTTGATTCAGGATATTGGACTTGAAGATTGGGCGCACATGGCACGCAGTTTTGGACTTGGACAGCTGTCTGGAATTGACATTCCGGGAGAGAACAAGGGTCTGGTGCCAGATACACGTTATATGAATCGTAAATATGGTGTGAACAATTGGACCCGAGGTAACCTGCTAAATATCGTCGTTGGACAGGGTGATGTCCTTGCCACCCCGCTGCAATTGGCTCAATTTGCAGGAATGATAGCAACTAAAGGTGTCCTGCAAAGACCCCATTTCGTCAACCGAGTCATCTCAAAAAGTGGAGTGATTGTCGAGGAAATTAATCCCAAATCTGAAACAAAAGTAAATGCCTCCAACGCATCCTGGAATTTCATTCAAGAGGCCATGTGGGCTGTTGTCAATGGTCCTCATGGTACAGCAAAATCTGCTCGCCAAAAGGATTGGGAGATATATGGGAAGACAGGCACAGCCCAAAATCCACATGGAGAGGATCATGCCTGGTTTATTGGATTCAGCCTTGATGAACGATACCCATATTCCTGGGCTCTGCTCCTTGAAAATGGCGGTGGTGGCGGAGGGAAAGCTGCGCCTTTGGTCGGAAAAGTTCTTCGTCAAATTGCGAGAAAGGATTTGTGAGCTTGCGAAAATATGTGATCGGACGCCTAAAAGAGTTTGAAATGAGTACGCTTGTTCTGGTGTTGTTTCTCTCCGCCAGCGGACTTCTGGCGATCTATAGTATCGAAGTCCACCATACTTCAAGTTCTAACTATTTGCTTCGGCAAAGTGTTTGGGTTACGCTTGGTTTAGGTCTTTTTTTTGTAGGCTATCTGGCTCCTCGTAAAGTAATACACAATCTGTCATACATTGCTTATGCAGCTGGGATATTACTTTTGCTTATTCCTATCGGAATAAACCGTGGAGCAGGAGTCAACCGTTGGATCTCCTTTGGTAGTTATGGCGTTCAACCATCAGAATTTATGAAAATTCTGCTGTTGATTGCTTTGGCAAGATATTTTGCCGATCACAAACGGAGCTTGTCTGCCATAAGGGAACTAATGACACCGTTTGCAATGACGATGGTTCCCACTGCCCTGGTATTAATGCAGCCTGATTTAGGAACCGCCCTGGTGTATTTCGGAACCTTTATTGTTGTGATCTTCTGGGCTGGGATTAGACCCCTCTATTTCTTTCTTTTGCTGGCTCCGGTAATATCCATGTTAGCAGCGTTTCAAACATTATCATTTTTTCTGTGGATGGGACTGATTATTGTTATCCTCTATTTTGGGAATCTCCCCTTCTGGACAAAGATATTCAATTTCAGTATAAACGTTGGTCTGGGAGGGATTACCAATTTGCTTTGGGCTCTACTCAAACCTTATCAGCAACAAAGAATTCTGTCTCTTATAGATTCAGAATCTGACCCACTTGGTGCCGGGTATCAGGTCTCACAATCTTTGACGGCATTTGGAGCGGGCGGACCATTTGGCAAGGGTCTGGGCGAAGGGACACAGACGCAATTAAAGTTCCTTCCCGAACAGCATACAGATTTTATTATGACGGTCATCGGGGAAGAATTCGGCTTTATTGGTGTCATGATAGTAATTACGTTGTTTTATTTGCTTATCGCCAGACTGGTGAACCAGGCATACAGCAGCAAATACCGCTTTGATAGTGTAATCCTAATTGGGTTCGCCTCTGTATTGCTATTCCATGTATTTGTTAATCTTGGTATGATTGCCGGCATCATGCCTGTCACAGGCATTCCCTTACCATATATTAGCTATGGCGGATCATTTATGGTGACGACTATGATATTCGCTGGGTTATCCACCAATATGGCTACTTCAGGTAGAGCGGCTCGCTGAGATAAAAGCGCCATCATTCTAGGACATTTAGCGTTGCTAGACTCTTTTCAATGGTTAAATTTACGGCCGTATGATTTCTTGTCCTAACTCCCAGCAGAAAGCGATATAAGCCATGCAAAAAAGACAGTTCGGGTACCTCTTGATACTTGCTTTGGTCATTGGATGTTCGGGTACCAAAGACCTCAAAAAAGAAATTGAACAAGTCAAACAGGAAGGTCAGGGTACCGACAGTGTACTTTTCATGTTAGATGAAAGGTTGAAAGAGTTCTCGAGAGAGGTCAAAGCCATGCGTGAGACCTACAATGAAAATCATATCAGTCTCGAAAACCTCTATAAATTAAATGCTGATACGAAGCGCAATGTTGACCAACTTGCCACCGATGTGGATGGAAAACTTCTGAGTGAAAGAAATCGTATAGATTCGCTGGCATTATTATCTGATCAGTTGAATGAGCAACAAATAGCGGGCTTACAAGCTGAGCAGGCAGGTATTCGTGAATCTCTCACGGGCCTGAGTTCCTCTCTGAAAACAACCCAATTTCAGGTAGATAGCATATACACTATGCTGGATCCGGAAAAAATGTCAGTCATGGAAGATAATTTATTAAATATTAAGAATCAGGTATCTCTGCTGGATTCATCCTTTACCGATTTCCAATTAACTGTGGCTGACCACATTATGAATTCAGAAGGCCAACTATTAACATTGGAGAATCACGCCAAGGTACAAGACAGTGCTAACTACGATATATTATCTCAATTGGTACTGCTTGAGAATAAAATAATTTCACTAACTAATTCATTTAATGAGTTGATGGCTATGCCCGGTACAACGCCAAATATACCATCATCTTCGCTCTCACAAGCCCAAACACCAGTAACTTCTTCAGCAGCAGTAGCAACAATGGATTATGAAACATATAAACAAAACTATATTGACGCCCTCAGTTCCTACCAGAATGGTGATTTCATGGGTGCAATTGACCAATTCGAAATGCTCATCCGTAGCGATTCTCAGAATGATCTCGCTGACAATGCTCAGTATTGGATCGGAGAGTGTTATTACGCCTTAGATGAATATTTTCGTGCAATCGAAGCCTTTCGCAAAGTGTTGAATTATTCTGACTCTAATAAAGCAGACGCTGCACAATTTAAAATCGGATACTCCTATCTCAACAGTGGAGATAAAACTCGTGGTTATAATGAATTAGAACGGCTTCTGGATATGTTCCCCGAATCTACCTACCGGGAAAAAATTAAACAAATCCTCGCCTCTAGATAATAGGTTATCAAAAATAAAAAACTCTATGGCTACAAAAATTTACTATCTCTCTGCTGAAGTTTCACCATTTAGTGAAGCAACAGATCTCGCTAGGATTTCAAACAAAATTCCCACTCATTTTCAAGAGAAAAAACAAGATTTTAGAATATTCACACCACGCTATGGATTTGTTAGCGAAAGGCGTTTTGTTATTCGCGAAGTCATTCGACTTAAAGAGATAGAGGTTGAGTTTAAGGGCGAAATCAATTTTGGATCTGCGAAATCAGCATTTGTACCATCAACAAAAGTGCAGGTCTATTTCATGGAATACCTTCCGTATTTCGGAAGCAAAAATAAAACACTCTATAAAGTCGCTGAAAATCGCTATAATCAGAGAAATGCTGAGAAGTATTTTTATTTTTCCAAAATTGCCATTGAGAATTTGACATATCTATATTGGCAGCCCGAATACATCATGTGTAATGATTGGACTACAGCTTTAGTGCCAGTACTCTTAAAGACCGTTTATTTAGAAGAGGAATTCTTCGCAGACATGAAAACAGTCTTAAATCTGGTCAATATTACTGAAATGGGCAAGGTAGCAAAAAAGCATTATGAAATGGCGGGAATTGCCGCTGAAGATTATGAGGGATTTGAAGACAATCTATTGGGTTTGGCTATCAAACACGCTGACGAAATCATTAGTATTTCAATCGATGGTAAAGACAATAAAAAAGAAATCGAAGCGAACAATAATATTCAAAAAGCGCTCAAGGCTACTGGTAAAAAGGTTAAATATTTTACTGTTTCAAATGAAAGTGAAGAAGATTGGGACCAACTCTATTTAGATTTGGAAACATTTTTCGGAGTTGAGTATTAAAAACTCTCAGAGTTGGCAACCTTTACACTAAATCGTTTAAGTCAAGTGTTCGAACACTTGACTTTTTTTACCAAGGGGCTTATGAAAACCAAGATTCTTTTCCCACTAATTTCAATCATATTCTTTCTTTCTTCTTGCGAAGATCCTCTACCGCACGAAAATTCATCATTTGTATACATTCCATTTTCATTCCGCACAGACACACTTAATAATATTGAAACTATTCAATATGTGCCAAATGAAATTGAATGGGACTCTCATTTACGGGCCTGGGTTGGCGAAACACGCTTTTATAAGTCCGGTTTTGCCGTAGAAATTGATTTTGCTGACACGAATCTAGATTTCAGTAACATAGAAAACATCCAATTTTCATTAAGACACCAAATGACTTTCCCTGAAAATGGGGGAGATACCCTCATTAACGAATATGCTATTTTTGATTTCTATGAAACTGATGGCCAGCAAATAGACATGAATAATGCTGCCAGCTTTGGGACTCTATTAGGTTCTGATTCCATGAACGTCAAAGGCGGTAATGATATCTGGTCATTTACCCTACCGGATGGAATAATCGCTACCGGAGACAGCAGTATTGGTCTAGGGATATATCCACAAGAACAGGGTCTGCTATCTGCCATCTATGGTGCAGGAACAACCATTCGGCCGGTTCTTATTTTTAACTTTAAAGAGCCCGACACAACCGGAGGGGACAGTATTACCTTTCTTTCATATTCTGCCGATACTTTGTATTTGGATCTCGTGGAAAAACCAAGTGCTTTTAATCGATCTGATCAGAATTACCTGAGTCAATTAAGCAACGATTCACTATTATATACCCTTTATTTGGAGGGGCTTAAACCTGAGGGAGACACATTGATGCATGTGGCCTCATCAAGTTTTTTACCTGGCATCCTTCCCGATTCATCAGAATTGTATTTTTCCTCATCAGCTGATTCATTACAGAGATTCGGTGTTCGTCTAACAGATGCCACAACTCTATTCTCGGTGGATGTTGAAGTTCTAGCCAATAGCTTCAGCTTCCCAAACGAGATTAATTATATGATTCAAGCCGCATTAGATGATGAAAGAACTGAATTAGAATTAATAATGCAACCCCTCTTGCCTGGATACGGACCTGGATTTATAGCATTTTCAACCGCTGAAAATCAATCTACGCTTTCGTTGAGTACATCAATGGGGGTGCGACCATGAGAATGAAATTAATTTTACTCCTGATCCTATGTATCTCGCTTTCAGGTCAATCTGCATACTACCGTCTTGGTTATGGTGATTTATTTCCATCGACAGACCCTATGGGGAGCGGTGCAGGGACCGGAGTAATTGCGCTCCAGGATTCGGCGCTTATCAACATGCATAACCCAGCAACTCTAAACAATCTTAAACGTGTTTATTTTGGTGGATACCTTGGATCTGAATATCGCTCTGTCTCTGAAACAATGTCAAATAACACCCGTTTGGAGCAGGTCAGCTTTGCTCTACCTCTGGGCAACAAAATTGGAATGAGTCTGGGTGCCCTGGCAGTTTCTGATTTTGAATCAATATATGGGATTGAGCTGGATGATGGTGAGATCACAGAGAAATCAAGCGGGGGTATATGGGATTACCAACTGGGTCTTGGATATACCTTGAATCCCACCATGAGTCTTGGTATTAAACTTCACTCACTGCGGGGTCAATTCAGACGACAAACCATGTTGATTTCCGACACCCATGCCGAATTATACGTTCTCAAGGGTACTATCCATGGCAAGAGTCTGGAGCTTGGAATGATCTCCCAACTAGGCCAAAAAGTAACTTTAGGTGTAACGGCAGATATTGTCACGCAGATCCCTATTCTTGAAGGTCGAGATAGTCTCGCGGGCACTGCCGAATACGTCGAGTTTAGTGAGAAGTTAGCCGCCTGGCCAACCACTATTAAACTGGGTGTCGTATACCACTACTCCGATTATACCAAGATAGTTACTGGAATAGCTCAACAATTGTTTCCGGAAAACGGTTTTCAAGATGCCAGTGTTTTTTCTCTACCCGATGGTTGGCATACGGTTCCTGTGGCTTCTTTTCAATCATCATTATTGCACCTGGCTACGGATAGAAATTCACGACAGTGGACCAAACGCACGAGTTGGCAAGCAGGTGTTTCTTTTAAAAATTATTATCTATCCTCCAGCAGCAATAAGCTTTTTTATGAGCTTGCGTTTATTTCAGGAATCAGACTTGGATTAAGGACTGGAAAAAGTTTATTTGAAGTATCGGGAGAATTTGGATCCCGAAGTGGAGATGAAAGTTTACCTGAAGAGCTATATGCTCGAATTAAATTTGGAATACAGGTAAACGATACGTGGTTTAAAAAAGTAAAAAGAAGATGAGGACTAACTCGTGAAATCAAGATCAGCTTCAATACTAGTCATGGGCATCATGTTGTTCACAATGGTGATATCAGCCTGCATGCCACCAGCGGCAACAGCTGAGGAATTAGCCCTACGCGAAAAGGCACGCAAGGATTCTGTAAGGAAAGCAAATTCGCGATACTGCATGAAACACTTGAGTTTTGCAACTGAGTATTATAAGAATAAAGCTTATGCCGATGCCTTATTTAACTATCAGAAACTGTTTGAATATGAATGCGTTGATGAGGAGATGGCTCAAAACGTTTATGTATTTATAGCAAACTGCTATCGTGAACAGGGCAATCTAGACTCTGCTCTGCTTTATTACGATGAGGGATTATCGATTATTCCCGATAATAAATATCTCTGGGATAGCAAACTATTTGCATTGACCATGATTGGCGACGATGAATCTATCATGAAAACTAAAATCGATATGTTCCGACAGTTTCCAGAAAATTACGCCCTCGGGGAAGAAATAGCTGAAGATTATATAGCCAGTGGAATGTACGACGAGGCTAAAGCCATGGCCGAATCTCTATTGGTAACTGATCCAGAAAATAAAAATCTGACAAATATTATCCGTGAAGCCGTGGAAGCAACCGGTGGGGATGTTCTTGGATTCCTGGAAACAGAATACAAAAATAACCCTGACAACATTTCAAATGCGCAGGAATATGCTCGAGAATTACGGGCAGCCGGTGAAACGACTACCGCCATCACCGTATTTGAGAGTATCCTCAATATTGCTCCCGATATGACCAATATTATGAAAGATTTGGTTCAAACATACGGTGAGGTAGGTCAAACCAAAGATGTCATAACAATTCTAAAAAAATTGAATACAATGAATCCTGATAATATCCGCATCTACTTTGATATGACCGAAGCCTATATTAGTGATAATCAACTCAAATCAGCGATGAGCTGGGCCACAAAAGCCCTTAAGCTGGATGGTGAAAACGGCCAGGCATATGCAAATCGAGCAAAAGTTTTTGAAGCAGTTGCAACTCAGTGTACTGGAGCTGTACCGGATTTTGATGATAAATTGGTTTTTATGATGGCATATGAGGACAACTTAACCGCCAAAGCCAAAGAATATCATAAGGTCACCAATAAGATAGATTTTCTTAAAGAAGCCCGGATTCCACAAAGTGGTGACTGGTTCTTCAACAAAGATGATTACGTTAAAAAAGGACAGGCCAAACCCAAAAAAGAGTGCTACGGTTGGCTCAATCGTAGCGTAACGGCTCCTACCAAATAACGGCTAAACCCAATGAGAATTGCCCTAGGTTCTGATCACGCTGCTTATGAGGCTAAAGCTCATATAAAACAGTATCTTGAATCTTCAGGCAATGAGGTTATTGATGTAGGTACTCATTCGATTGAGTCTTGCGACTATCCAGATTATGCTGAAAAAGTTAGTCTGGCAGTGCAATCTGGAACTGTGAATCGTGGTGTTTTAATTTGTGGCACTGGGTTAGGGATGTCTATGGCCGCTAACCGCTATACCGGCATTCGAGCTGCACTATGTCATACTGAAGAATTAGCCTCACTTAGTCGATTACACAACGATTCAAACATATTGTGCCTTGGTGCAAGAACCCAATCACTGGCCATGATGGAAAAAATACTAATGATCTGGCTGGATACTGTTTGGGAAGGTGACCGGCATGCCAGGCGTGTTCAGAAAATTGATTCAAACCCGAGAGGTCAACATGCTGAATGATCTTAGAGTGGCTGATCCTGAAGTCTATGCATCAATTATTGCAGAGCGCGATAGAGAAAATGATACGCTGGAACTGATCGCATCGGAAAATTTTGTTAGCAAAGCAGTACTCCAGGCTGCTGGAAGCGTCATGACCAACAAATACGCTGAGGGCTATCCGGGTAAACGCTACTATGGTGGCTGTGATGCTGTTGATATTGCAGAGGATCTGGCAAGAGATAGAGTTAAACAACTCTTTAACGCAGAATATGCTAATGTACAGCCACACTCAGGAAGTCAGGCTAATATGTCGGTATACTTCACCCTGGTAAAACATGGTGATACGGTATTGGGAATGGATCTGGCTCATGGCGGTCATCTGACACATGGATCAGCGGTTAACTTTTCTGGGCGCTTTTATAATATTGTGGCTTATGGTGTTGATCCAGAAACGGGACGGATTGATTATGACATGGTCCGGGATCAGGCAAAAAAGTATCAACCAAGGATGATCATTGCTGGTGGGAGTGCCTATCCACGACACTATGATTTTAAAACATTTCGCGAGATTGCAGATGAAGTCGGGGCTTTCTTAATGGCTGATGTTGCACACCCCGCTGGATTAATTGCTGCAGGCGAACACCCAAGCCCCATACCATATTGTCATGTTGTCACCTCAACCACCCATAAGACACTTAGGGGTCCGCGGGGAGGTCTGGTCATGATGGGGAAAGATTTTGAGAATCCTTTTGGTATCGTTGCCCCAAAGAGCGGTCGCACGAAATTGATGAGTGAATTGCTGGATAGTACTGTTATGCCAGGTATCCAGGGTGGACCGCTCATGCATATCATTGCCGCCAAAGCAGTGGCTTTTGGAGAAGCTTTGAAACCTGACTTTAAAAATTATGCAAAGCAGGTAATTGCCAACGCAAAGGCCCTGGGCAAAGCCTTGAGTAATTATAATTTTGATTTAATTTCTGGTGGGACAGATAATCATCTATTGCTCATCGATTTGACAAAAATGGATATCAGCGGTAAGAAAGCTGAACGAATTCTGGAAGAATCTGGTATGACCACAAACAAGAACATGGTGCCTTTTGATAAGCGCAGTCCCTTGATTACCAGCGGTATCCGAATTGGAACTGCTGCTTTAACCACACGCGGTTTCAAAGAAACTGAAATGCAAGCTATAGCCGGATTAATTAATGAAGTATTGTCTGATCAGGATAACGAAGCCGTATTCAAATCTGTGAAGGCCAAGGTTAGAGAAATGGTCCAGGGTTTTCCCCTTTATCAGGATGTGGAGTAATTCTGATGAATTGTCCACAATGCCAACACGGTGATACTAGGGTAATTGACTCGAGACATACCCAAGATGGGCGGGCAATTCGGCGCCGAAGGGAGTGTGGAAGTTGTTCATTCCGCTTCACGACCTATGAATATGTGGAAACTCAGCCATTGTTGGTGATAAAAAGCAATCAAAGACGCGAACCATTTGATCGTGAAAAAATCTTGATGAGCATAGCTATCGCTTGTAGTAAACGCCCCATTAACAGCACTCAAATGAATCAAACTGTTGACCTTATTCTTCAGGATGTAAATTCTTTTGGATCCTCCGAAGTTCATGCGAAAGATATAGGTGAACTGGTTATGAAACATCTCAAAGGTCTGGACGAGATTGCTTATGTGCGATTTGCCAGTGTTTACCGGAAATTTGAGGATGTTAATGAATTCAGAGCAGAATTGGATGATATCTAGTTCAAACCCTTATTTTTAAATAGATTCAGTGCGTTATGATCAAAATCAATAATGTACATAAGGCCTTTGGTGATCTCATTGTGTTGAGTGGAGTTAGCACAGAGGTAAGTGATGGGCAAAGTTTGGTTGTAATGGGGAAAAGTGGTCAAGGCAAAAGTGTATTACTCAAACTCATCACCAGACTTCTTTATCTCGACTCTGGGCAAATCTTCATTGATGATGATGATCTTGGAACGCTAAATGGTAAAGATTTAGACGTTTGTCGCTTGAAGTTCGGTATGCTGTTTCAATCGGCTGCACTTTTTGACAGTCTAAATATATTTGACAATGTGGGGATTGGGCTCAAAGCCTATAATCGTTATTCTGAATCTGAGATCAAATCTATTACTACAGATAGTCTTGCTCGTGTTGGTCTGGTTGATGTTGAAGAGAAATACCCGGCCCAATTGAGTGGGGGCATGCGAAAAAGAGTGGGACTGGCGCGGGTGGTTGCGATGCGACCCCAGTATATCCTCTACGATGAGCCTACAACAGGCTTAGATCCTGTCACAAGCTCCCAGATTGCCAAGCTGATGAAACAGATGCAGGTTGATTTAAATGTTACCAGTATCATTGTGACCCATGATATCCCTACTGCATTTTTTCTGGCAGACAAAATTGTTTTGCTGGAAAACGGGAACTTTTCATTTACTGGAAGCGTGGAAGATATGAAAGCTTCAGAGCTGGAATCCGTGCAGGATTTTATTAGTGGTTATAAAGAGGAAGCAGATTTGAATAGAAGATGATATATTGAAGGAATTAAAAAATAATGCAGATGCTCTTGGTATTGAAAAATTGGAAAATAGCGAGTGCATTCTTACGCATAATTACCTAATTAGTAGCTGCGTTAGCTATATCACAGGAGCGCCTAATTATCGGAATATCCTTTGATTAGCGCAGGTTGGAAAACTATATTCGCCCGATTTTATGAGGAGAAAATAAACAGATAAATCGTTATTAGGAACTTTTGAGGATATTCCTCGCAATATGAATTGGAACATGGCGTTCATCTTTTAATAAGTTTGATACCGAATGAGATATAGACCATTCGGTTTTTTTGTGAATGAGGAGTTTGATAAAATGAGATTAAATAAAGCTTTGATACTGGGATTGGGGTCTTTACTGCTGTTTTCAACAGCATTTTCCCAGAGTGCGTTATTTTTATTAATTGCCCCGGGCGCACGTGCTGCCGGGATGGGAGAGGCGCAAGTCGCTGTGGCTGATGATTCATATGCAACCTATTGGAACCCTGCCGGTCTTGGTTTTCAGGAAGGCTACGAATTATCCGGAATGCATGTAAACTGGTTGCCTGGTCTTGTTGATGATATGTATTACGACTTTCTAGCTGCTCGCGCACCCGTTGAAAATCTAGGTGTATTTGGAACACACATTATCTATTTGAATGCCGGTGAACAACAGCATACTGGCCCAAACCAGGAAGATTTAGGAACCTTTTATACCTACTTCACCTCGGGAGCAATCAGCTATAGTACTTTAATCTCTGAAACCTCCAGTATTGGATTCAACTTCAAAATTCTTTACCAACACTTAACTGATTCAAATGTTGGGGTAGGTACGGAAGAAACAAAGGGAACGGCAACCAACTTTGGATTTGATGTTGGCTACCTAAGTAAAAACCATTTTAATGACAAATTAGATTTTGGTGTTATGGTGGCAAATTTGGGTCCCAAGGTCATTTTTAATGATAAAGAACAAGCTGATCCCATGCCTACGAACTTAAAACTTGGTTTCAACCTGCGTGCCTATGAGTCCCGCTACAATCGTCTGAATCTCGTTTATGATGTAAATAAGCTTCTGGTGGGTGAGTATGCTGCAATGGATTGGGATGGTGACGGCTTGATCGGTGGCTTTGATGATTCGGGCTCCGCAGATCTTAATGGAGATTATAATAGCGATAGTCAAAAAGAAATTGCCCATACTGATTCATGGTGGCAAGGGATTGTCACTTCCTTTTTTGATGATTGGTATTTAGGTGGCGACCGTGATTTTGACGGCAATAAAATTATAGGTGGTTGGGATTTGATCGAAGGTACAGATTCTACCTTTACTCAAGCTTCCGCAAGTGGAATCTACAACGAGGATGGTGTAAAGGAGTTGGGAAGCAAAGATGATCGCAAAGTTTCTGCGGAATTTGAAGCCCTTATACACTCTGTCGGTCTGGAATATTGGTATAATGACATGTTTGCCATTCGAGGTGGTTATTATTACGATTCGGAAGGCAAGATAACAACGCCTACTGTTGGTGCCGGGATTCGTTACGGCAACTATGGCTTTGATTTTGGGTACACAGTAGCTGAGGAAGCACACCCCCTCAACAACACCATGCGGTTTTCGCTCATGCTCAAGTTTTGAGCTGGGTAATAGCCAAAGGTGATCTAGACTTCGTCATTCAGATTTTATAGCCCAAAACAGTCGGGGATATTATCGTTAAGAGATTTGTCATAGTATTGCTGGTCATGGTATTGGCCATTCCGGGTTCAGCTCAAAATTTAAAGATCGCAGTTATCAGGGTTGCCTTTCAAATAGATGACTCACCTGCTACAACAGGGGATGGTAGTTTCGTAATCGAAGATACTGTTGATCTTGATTGTCCAGACTGGGTACTTGATCCACCTCCTCATGACAAAACATATTTTCTTGACCACCTCCGAGCCGCAGACAATTACTGGCAGCGGGTCAGTAATGGTAACGTCAGTATCAACCTGGCAAGTTCTGAATCCATGATTTTTCCTGCTGGAGAAACAGAAGCATTTCCACTACCCCATGACATGCTTTACTATCATCCCTATCTCCAGGACTTTGATGAAACAGCCAAATTATTTGAGCTGAGTCGTGATGCGCTTAACTTGGCTGATTCAGCGGTGAATTTTAATGACTTTTCGACAGTAATTGTGGTCCACGCCGGAATGGGTGGCGATTTTGCCTTTGCTCTGGATCCAACACCGGGAAATATCCCTTCAGCCTATCTCACAGCAAGCGATTTTAGCGAATATGGTGAGTTAGTTTATGATGGTATAGTGCTTAAAGATCTGATTATTATACCTGAATCACAAAACTTTCTTCAATATAAAGAAACCAGGAGTTTGTTTACCAATACATCAGATCCCTGTTTTTATCAGGTAGGATTGAATGGAACCTTAGCCCTGATGCTTGGCTTTCATCTCGGCTTACCGCCTCTCTATAATACTGAATCCGGCATGTCCCTGGTAGGTGGATTTGCGCTTATGGATCAGGGTTCTAATAACTTTCACGGGATTGCTCCTGCCTATCCGGATCCTTATACAAGGATTAGAGAGGGGTGGATAAGTCCAAATATTATGCGTATTGGCGATAATATCAATTTGACTGTGGATGATGATCCCATCCGTATTTCCATTTCTGATAGTGAATATTATCTAATCGAGAATCGCCAACGAAATCTAATTCAGCCTGCTGGGATGACCCAATGGATAGATGTACCAGGTTTCGACACAGTTTCGGTCGACACCAGTTTAAACGGAGTTGTGTTGCAGGTTGATGAACAACACGCAGGTTTACCTGGAAACGGTCTCTACATCTGGCATATTGATGAATCTGCCTGGTATTCTGATGAAAACCCGAATGGTGGTGATCTTCAATTGGTGGATTTTGTTGAAGCTGATGGTGCTCAGGATATGGGGCATACTACTCAATTACTTTTTGCAGAATATCTGGAAACGGGTTGGTGGTTTGATCCCTGGTTTGCTACAAATGAAGGCTGGTTTCACCTGAACCGAACCCAGGAGGTGGTAGGAGATAGTCTACTCAGTTTTAATTCCTCAACCTTTCCATCTACTCTTTCAAATAGTGGTATTCCCAGCCACCTCAGTATTGAGAATATATCGAAAAATGGCTCGTCCATGTCATTCTCCATTTCATCTGATAGAGAAATACAGTTGGATTCTGTCTCTACAATTATTGGACTCGGTCAAGAGGCTGGAAAAATCTGGTGTTTTAATACTGATTCATCTGAAATATTGGTTGGCCAGCTAGAAAGTGATCCTTTTGTCCTCATTACAAGTCCAATCACACCAGATATGATTTATAGTGGAAGCATAAATAACTCAATTGTATTTCAATACCCCTGGCTGGTTACTCAAGTGTCCTCGGGTATTCGGTTTATGAATATGGAAGATGGCATTATTCAATTCGACAACGATCATCAAACTGTCTCTGACATCACACTGGCCGAGAATGTTGTACGGTATATAGGTTACACTGATTCTACTCAGAACTTGATTGAATGGAATATCGTAACTGGCGGCATCCAATCAGAAATACTTCAGGATCATCCGCTAGCTTTTTTTACGACGACGATGGGAACCGAAGTGTTTTACGGCAATAGTGGAAACGATGCTCCAAAACCCGTCGCTGTCAGTCATGTTTCTGATCATAGTCAGACAACCTCGGACGGTTCGGGATATTATTATCAGGAAGCAATGACTGTAATAGGTTGGAACAATAGTGAACATTCAGTCACACAGACCCATTTGCCAGATGGATCAAGCACCAGCACTCCAGCTGAAAGGCCTGATTTTATCATCCCTTTGGATACGGATAATGATGGGGCTTACGAAATCACACTTTTTTATGCTGATGAATTCAAAATTATTAATCAGGTAAGTACGCTATGGAATGGTAATCCTGTTAAGGTCGACCCCTATTTTGGAACCCCTCTCATCATTCCTTTCTTATTTGAGGATCACGGGATTTTCTTGCGACATTCGGATCACTATGGCGTCTATTCCATAACTGGTGAGTTATTAGATCAGGGAGTTCTGCCACTAACACAAACCTCTCTAGAAAACGTTGTGGGCTATGTTTCTGGTCACCTCTGGGTGATTCAGAGTGGAAATAGATTACTTAAGTTTGAGAAAATGATGGTAGAATATACCTCTAATGGATGGTATAGTGGGGATGGTCGACCCAATGGTGATCGCACCGTGATTCTACATGGAGAGCCTGCTACCGATATCCCTGATATCAAATCCGGATCCGCATACAATTACCCTAATCCGATCAAGGGGAGTAGTACAACAATCAGAGCTTGGATTGGTGAAGTGGATACCTGGTCAGTGGAGATATTTTCATTATCTGGTGCGCAGATCAAATTCTTTGATCAAGATGTCGGTCAAAATAATGCTTATAACGAGTTGATCTGGGATGCCGGCGGTGTATCAAATGGTGTATACCTAGCCCAGGTCGTGGCCGGTGAACAGTCCGAGATCATCAAGATTGCCATAATACGATGAGATCAATTCCTTGCATTGTATGCATTTTACTGTTCACTGGAGTAGGCTTTAGCCAGGGATTTAACCACCCGGAACTCGAGTGGAAGACCATAGAAGGTGAACATTTCATTGTTCATTATCATCAGAACACAAGCTGGACAGCGAATGAAGCGCTGCATGTTGCCGATGATATATTCCCGGCAATCACCAGTTTATATCAATACCAACCTGAAGAGAAGACCCATATAATTATTCGTGATACAGACGATTATGCCAATGGGGGGGCCTATTATTACGATAATAAAATCGAAATATGGGCCATGCCTCTTGATTACGCATTACGCGGATCTCACTATTGGCTGCGCGATGTAATCACCCATGAATTTACTCATATTATTAGTCTGAGAGCTGCTCGTAAGATGCCAGGCAATGTTCCGGCGGCATATTTTCAAGTGATCTCTTATGAACCTGAACGTAGAGAGGATGTCCTTTACGGTTATCCCAATGGGATTGCATCCTATCCCTTACCATCGGTCTCGGTCCCCATGTGGTGGGCTGAAGGAATCTCTCAATTTCAAACCGATTCCATGCGTTGGGACTGGTGGGATAGCATTCGTGATATGATGTTAAGAGATCGGATAAAATATGATAAAGTGCTGACTCTCAATGAGATGGACGGTTTTGGTAAAGTTGGAATCGGGAACGAAAGTGTTTATGATCATGGTTTCAGTTTTGTTGGCTATCTTGCTCAGGAATTTGGTCAGGATATCATACGTCGTATCACTACCCGCATCAGCAAGCTTTCACACTATGGATTTTATACAGCAATGGAAGCAGAGACCGGAGTTGAATCAAAAGAGTTGTGGAGTCGCTGGAAGAATGATCTTGCTACTAGACAGGCATTATCCTTTGAGAAAAATGAAACAATATCTCCAATCAAGTTTATTCAGCGGGAGGGCGATGCTAATTTTTATCCTCGCTGGAATAAAACTGGAAACGCTTTGGGATTCATCTCCAACGCAGGAGAGACCTACTTATCAAGAACAGCTCTCTTTGTTAAAGATTCTACAAAAGATGCTGAACTGCTCGTACCTGGCGCAGAAGGATTTGATTGGAGTCCAGATAGTATGGTTTTTGTGTATGCGAGGAAAGAATTTTACGATGGCGGAATACCAGATCCCAGAACCAAGCGTCACAAAAACCACCATCTCGATCAACTTGGACAGCATCAGGAAGCCGTCAGCTGTGATCGATGTCAATTTCTTATGAGCGGGTCGCGATATTCCGATCTATTCATTGCACACCGGGACAGTCTCGAAATTGAAGAACAACTAACATTTGGGGAAAGGGTGAAGAATCCCGTTTGGTCGCCATCAGGGGATAAAATTGCATTTGTAAATCTGCGGGATGGGACCAACAATATTTGTATTGCCTTTCCTGGAACCCCGGATAGCATTCAACAACTCTCCTTTTTTGAGCCTGGTACTCAGGTTTACACACTGCGCTGGTCACCTGACGGCAGAAGTATCATCTTCGATTATACTGGGGGTAGTAATCGTGATATTGCCATCTATGATACAAGGGATGAAAAGATATTGCCCCTTCTTAATGAGATTTGGGATGAAAGGGATCCAGTCTTTAAAGACAACTATCAGATCCTATATAGTGATGACCGCACCGGCGTTTTCAATATTTACAGCTATGATATCATCAGCGGAGATAATAAGCGCCTGACCAACGTTACAGGTGGAGCATTTCAGGCTGAATGGCACGAAGATAAAATGTATTACTCACTGTATGACAGTTTGGGTTTTAATATTGCCGTCTTGGACGATTCTGAACTTCTTAATACATTCACATTACCGCTTGATATGTCTCTCGAAAGAATTATTCCTCCCACCTGGGAACGACATGTCGAAAAATTGGCTGCAGAGAATTACATCCTACAGTATGGCCCAATGTTTTTACTACCCCGATTGCAGATCGAAATTGATCAATCGAAGGGTGACGTATTGTATAAACCAGGTTTCTATTTTTTTTCAGATGAAATCCTGAGCAATTATTCCATGGTGGGTGGGTTTGGTCTGGCTCCAAATCTAGATATGGATTTATTTATTTCAACCCAGTATCGAGGCTTTCTACCAACCCTCACTTTCGAGTTTTATCAAATGGTGAGACACACACAAGAAGAATTATGGTATTATGACCATGTCTGGCCGGCACAAAGTGAACTGACCTTCAGCCTGACCCAAGGCGTTTTATCTGCAGATATTCTAATACCTCCCACCCATAGATTAATCCTGGACATTTCCGCTTCCAATTATAGGACTTCCATTGGACTGCACACGGTTGGACAAGGGCTACCAGCAGGCGGCATCAGTTATGATTACTTTAAAGGCTGGGATTGGGGCTTGAAATGGTCCATGTCCCATATCAACCTCCGTCAGGAACGGAGTATCAATCCTTCAGGTTATAAAGCCAGTTTTTCCGTACGGGATAACCACCATAAATTCCTGGATGAGTATGGATATGATGAATCTACGGAACGCTGGGGAAATATCTTCAGTTCCTACCATTATGCAAAATTAAACGCTTCGGGTTTTTATGGCTACCTCTTACCAGTTAAGGGCCAGTTTGTAATTTCAAATGAGACAGAAATTAATCTCATCGATAACAATAGAATTGATGATTTCTTTTATGAATTTGCCGGGGGATTACCAGGCTTAAGGGGTTATCCATTTTATAGTATGAAAGGCAGTCGGCGATTTGTTTCTACATCTACGCTAAGATTTCCAATATTTCGGGATAATTATAGCCGCCTCGCGCATATGATGCTACGGGATTTATATCTTGGACTGCACGGTCAGGTCGGTGCTGCCTGGTCAGCTGACCCGGAAAACGTTGAGATTGGAGAGCTGAAATCATGGATGAAGCACGAACGAGATCAGATTGATCTGGTACGGGATGTTGGAGTAGATCTGCGATTTGCACTTAATTCCTATTATGCTTTTCCAACTGCTTTTGAATTGGGGGCTTATTATGGCCTGGATGAGGTCTCGGTAACCACCAATAATGATGAGTTGATCAGATATGGCGGGGAATGGCGCTATTACTGGAAGGTGTTGTTTGGTTTTGAATAGATTAAAAATTATAACCGTAATTTTATTTGTTGGTTTAGTCATTGGTTCAACGACCTTTGGTCGGGAACTTCACAATGCACCGACTAAACTGCCGGTCAATACCAAGATGATGACAAATTTTCTAAAATCTCTAATCATCCCCGGATGGGGACAATGGTCCAATGGCAACAAAGTAAGAGCGGTAGCCTACCTCGCTGCAGAAGTTGCCAGTATTTATGGTTATCAGGAAAACTATTCCACAGGAAAAGATGGTGAAAGGGATTTCAAAAACTTTGCCAATGAACACTGGTATTACGGTCGCTGGTCACCAAATAATGATGGTGAAACAGCATGTGGCAATAATTTACGTACCCACCAAATGCCTACACTTACGGATATTTATGGCAACGATATATATGATGATCTGGGCTTTCTAATTCCATTAAAGGATCACCATTTCTATGAGAATATTAGTAAATACCCTGAGTTCGTGTGTGGCTGGGATGATATTGCAGATCAATGGAGTGAAGACGAAAAAATTTATACACCTAACAAGTTGACATATATTAAGATGAGAACCCTCTCCAATGACCATTACCGCAATGCCCAGGTAGCCGGGACACTTATCATGATAAATCATTTGGTCAGTGCCTTTGATGCTGCGTTGGGGACAGATATAACATCATTTGAGACAACTAATTTCACTGGAAAATTCTATATTAATCCGATGAATGCTGTAAACGGCATCAGACTGGAGGTAAAATTTTGATGGCTCGCTTTACCAGGACAATAAGATTTATTATTTTAGGTCTTTTAATGGGGATCACAATCCAATTTTGTGCCTCACAAAAGGGGGATCTCGAATCTACAGATATCGCTGAAACTTTTCAGCGGGGGATGGATTACTATGAAAAAAACAATTTCATCAAAGCCGAAGAACTCTTCACCTTTATTATCTATAATGATCCAGGTGGTGCCTATGCTGATGATGCTCAATATTATCTCGCTGAAACCTATTTTGCCAGGGATGATCTGTTAGTCGCCATTAGTGAATATGATCGGCTCATTAGACGCATGAAAAATTCTGAACTTGTAGAAGACGCTTTCTGGCGCAAGACCGAAGCCTATTGTGAATTATCTCCAGATTATCGACTTGAGAAGGATATGACCGACAAGGCACTGCGTTATTTATATGATTTTGTTGAAATCTATCCTGAAAGCAAGTTTAGACCGGATGCCGAATCCCGCATTCTCGAGATGAAGGAAAAACTGGCCACCAAGTTGATTGAGACAGCCAAATTATATGATACCCTGCGTGAACATGAGTCTGCTTTGTTTTATTATGATAGCGTGATCGAAGATTATTCTGAAACTAGGCAATATGCTTCCGCCAGGTTGGGAAAAGCTGGTGATATGGCCATGCTTGAGCGTTGGAAAGAAGCCCGTGAACTACTGAATTCTATCGCTTTAGATGGACGTGATGATTTAAGTGCAAAAGAACTTATCAAATTGAAAACTCTGGCTGCAAAAATACTTGAAGAGACTGACTCACCAGGGAATTGAGTCCTAAGCCGTGAAACTATGTCTCTTTGGTGGTACATTTGATCCACCCCATAACGCTCATTTCATCATTGCTGAGGCTATCCGAGAATCACTGGATCTGAACAAGATCGTATTCATTCCGGCCTATAATCCACCACACAAATTTGACAGTAAACCGGTAACAGCAGTTGAACACCGTACTGCTATGTTGAAATTGTGTATTGACGATGTTCCTCAATTTGAGTTTTCCGATATCGAACTAAAAAGGGGGGGCGTGTCATATACAATTGATACCATTAGGGAAATAAAGCAGAATCTTGGTATCAAGTCTCAGGATTTACACTTTCTTATAGGCAGTGACAGCCTCGCACAATTTAAGTCATGGCGCCAGTGGGGCGACATCCTGAAGGAGAGTAGGGTCGTTGTTGCAAGGCGTCCTCGCTTCGAAAAAACAGATATCGATGCAGATTTAATCGATCAGGTGACTTTTTTAAATCTGCCCCGTATGGAGATATCAAGTACAGAGATACGAGATCGTTTTTATAGCGATCGCATGACACGTTTCTATGTTCCGGCAGTCATTTCAGACTATATTAAAAAACATAAACTTTATGGAACAGAATATTGAACGCACTGGTCAATTCAATCGGTATGGTGGGAAACAGCATTATCATTGCAATGAGTGCTGCCCTACTATTCTTAGGTGCCGATTGGCTTGTACAAGGGGGGAGCCGCCTCGCTAAACAATTTGGTGTAAAACCCCTAATTGTAGGCTTATCGATTGTTGCATTTGGGACATCGATGCCTGAATTTGTGGTCAGTCTGATCGCCAATGTCTGGCAAGATTCTTCTACGATTGCAATTGGAAATATCATTGGGAGCAATGTCACCAATATCGGGCTAATCCTGGGTCTCAGTGGTCTTATCTTTCCAATCACCCTCCATTTCAGCCGCATTTACAAAGGACTTCTCTTTCTTTTTGCCATCAGTCTTCTGCTATATGTTTTGTCCCTGGATGGAGCTATTACCAGATGGGAAGGACTTAGTATGGTCCTTATCCTACTTGCATATGTACTTTACTTGTATTGGCATCCCCAAGAGGTCCCTGATAACGAAATAACCCCGGAATTGGGGACATATCGCAACAATATTTTGCTGGTGGTAGTCGGGAGCGTGGCGCTTTCTTTTGGTGCATGGCTATTTGTCAAAAGCGCTGTCTGGATTGCAGATGAATTTAATATCTCCAAAATGGTGATAGGTTTAACCATTGTTGCTGTTGGCACAAGCCTACCTGAGTTGGCAACCTCATTAGTTGCCGCATTTCGGAAACATGGTGAAATATCCGTTGGGAATATCATAGGCAGTAATATTTTTAATATCCTATTTATTATGGGTGGTGTTGGATTTATTAAGCCGCTGAGTGTAATGGAAACTATGACTGTTGAGGGACAAAGTGTTCAAATATTTCCACACACGCAATATATCATTATGATGATATTCGGTCTCGTTCTGATTCCACTTGGATTGCGTCATCGCATTGGCCGTTTGACTGGTACAATTCTTGTCTCAGGATATATTGCTTTTTATATCTACCTGTTTTTCGGTAGCGTTGGATAGGACTTCTCCTTCCAAAATGGAAACGCAGAACCTTCTCAATATTCAACCCTATCAGCGCCTGGCTGCCTATTATGATCAACTCATGGACTATATTGATTATGATATTTGGGTAGCTGATATAGAAGAACTGACAAAATCTTTTAAATCCGATTCAAAATGGCTGGATATATCATGCGGCACCGGATCTATGGCACTCAGACTTGCCCGACTTGGTCGAAATATGACCGCTGTGGATCTTAGCCCACACATGATCGATATTGCAGCTGCTAAAGCAAAATCAGATGGGGTCCAAATAAATTTTCAAGTTGGAGATATGCTCACCTTTAATAACAATGAGCACTATGATGTCATAATCAATTTGCACGATGGCTTAAATTATCTTCTCACAACGACCGATATTCAGGTCTTCCTGGCAAACACCTTTGCACTATTGAAACCTGGCGGAGTACTACTCTTTGATGTGGTCACCCCGCTTTTATGCCAGACTCATTTTCGGGGTTATCGTGAAATTTTCAATGACGATCAAGGTGGCTACGAACGCTACACCAATTATGATCCCATCACTCAACTGGCAGAATCTATTTTCACTCTGCAAACGAACCAAGACGATACGAGTGAGGTTGAAACTCATATTCAAAAGGCATATGAACTGAGTGATGTTGAGGGTTTTTGTCGCGATTCTAAATTTAAATCCTGGCAGATTTTAGATGATGAATCCATGGAAGCGGGTGATGCTGAATCTGAGCGCTATCTGGTACGGCTGATAAAATAATTATGATCCATTTTGATAAAGTTCATTTACGCTTCGACACTGGAATCTCCTTGAGAGACCTTTCCTTCGACATTCAGAAAAATGAATTTGTGTATCTTTTTGGACCTTCTGGAAGCGGCAAATCCTCCGTCCTGAATTTGATCTATATGGATCTTTTTCCAAATGACGGAGATGTAAAGATATTCGATTACAATTCCAGTGCTGTCAAAAGGCGTGATATCGCAAATGTTAGACAAAAAATTGGGATGATTTTTCAGGACTTCAAACTTCTGGCCGACAGAGACGTATTTAGTAACATATCTTTGCCGCTTGAACTTCAGGGTTTCAAATCGAATGCTGTTAAATCGAAGGTAGTCAGGCAGGCGGATGCGCTTGGGCTACGATCTAGATTGACTCATTATCCCAGCGAATTGTCAGTCGGTGAGCAGCAGAAAGTTGCATTAGCTCGTTCCATGATCTTGTCACCGGATATCCTCCTGGCGGATGAGCCGACTGCACATCTCGATGAAAAATCAACCGCTGATGTACTAGATTGGATCTGGAAAGTTCACGAAGCTGGAACAAGCGTTTTATTTGCGACTCATAACGAACAGTTGCTTAAACAAAACCCTGCCAGAAAAATAACCCTCTCAGCAGGTGAGATTGTTGAGGATCGATCATTTTGAAGCTAGGCTACATAATTCGAGAGGGGATAATCGGGATCCGACGATCAAGAATGCCCTTCATGATATCTGTATTCTCCTTAACGGTTGCCTTAGCCTTAGTGGGAATCGGGACACTTGCTGTAGACAATGGTCTACAATATATTGGGGATCTGCAGGCAGATTATGATCTTGAAGTGTTTTTGGAAAATGAAACAAATACTATTCAAAAACGAGAGATCGCAAAGATTATATCCGAATATCCTGGTGTATTCCGCATGGATTATCTTTCAAAAGAAGATGCAGCTGCACTTTATAATGCCGAGTTTGGTGAAGATGTACTTTCCCTCCTCGATGATAATCCTTTACCAAGCTCATTTAGAGTCACGTTCTCAGAAGATTATAGGTCTGCACTTTATATACAATCTTTTATCCAATCAATTGCGCTATTAGATGCTGTTGACGAAGTGATGTTCAAAAAGGATCTTTTTGATCGAGTCCAGGGCATCTTGAAATCAATTTATGCCCTGGCTGCTGCAGCAATCTTTCTGATTATTCTTTCTACAGTTTTTTTGACAGCCAATAATTTGCGCTTAATGATACTTGCCCGTTATGAGTTTATAGAAACAGTCCGACTTTTGGGTGCCAGTGATTTTATGGTCAAAGCGCCTATTTTTCTCGAAGGGGGCATCTTGGGATTTATAGGCGGTATTATAGCTGTGCTAATCATAGCAGGTCTTGAAACGGCCTTAGAAACCTATCATATTATCGATTTACCGGTTCGAATCCTGCACCATCCGGAAGTAATCATCGGAATGCTTCTTTTTGGAATGAGCCTTTCAGCTCTGGGTGTTTTGAAGGCAGTTCGGCGAATGCTTCGATTTGTAAGCTGATACCCTTCATCACTTTTCGAGGCAAATAATTATTTTAAGCCTGGTTTTCTACCATCTCATGGTAGCAGTTCAAGACACAATGCGATAATTATACCATAATGTCAATTGTGGGTCCCCATCCCTTATATAGCACTCTTTCAGCATTTAAAACCTTGTATTAAATGAGACGAAAAATTATTATGCTTGGTCATGATACGCAATGAAGAAAACCAGCCGCAAGAACTAAAATCCCGCGAGGAAAAAGTCCTCAAATGGTTAGTAAGGGATTATGTTACCTCAGGCAATCCCGTGGGTTCATCCAGGCTGGTTGCGATGGACTATTTTCAAGTTGGCTCGGCTACCCTTCGACATGTTTTGAGTGATCTGGAAATGGGTGGATATTTATTTCAGCCCCATACATCGGCAGGTCGAATACCAACTGAAAAGGGATATCGATATTTTGTTGATCGTCTCATGCGCACTGAAGTCCCTGAACCTGAGGTGAAATTGGATTACGAATCAGGATTGGATGACATAGGCCGTGATCTTGATCGCTTAATTAAGAATACTGCTCAATTCCTGGGGGATATGTCTCATGCTTTAGTGCTCATGTCAAAACCCCAGGAAAATACTACTCGGATTAGATCACTGGCACTGCATGAGCTAGATCATGAAACCATTCTACTCATCGTGCACATGTCTCTCGAGCAAGTAAAGACCATTGCTTTTGAATTAGAGAGTCAACTTTCTAGAACCGTACTCCGTGAAGCTGAAAATATTTTAAATGATCTTTTCGCAGATATGGAGATAGAAGATGTCCAGAATCTAGTAAAAAATGAAACAACTAAAGTGGCCTGCAAAAATCCAATCATCGATCAGATTCTGAAACGATTTGGTGCAGTACTTTCCAGCTCTTCAAGCAGCGAATATCGGGTTTATGGAGCGCATCAACTTTTACACTATCCTGAGATAGTAGCACCCGGTAATCTTGAAATCCTGCTAGAAGCAATCGAGACAGATAGTTTGCAGAGGTATTTACCAGCTCCAATGCTATCTGGTAAACCCTGTATTCTTATCGGGGGCGAGCTTGGTAAAAATTTATTCAACAATATGTCTCTCGTCTCAATCGCCTATAACGGAGCTAATTGCAGTGGTGAGATTCATATCCTGGGACCGACCAGAATGCCTTATGAACGAATAGTTGGGCTGGCAGAGTTTACTGCAGAAAAATTAGAAATATTAATTAATACGAAATACATAAAGTGATAATGGTAGAGAAAAAAAAGAGTACACCTAAGAAAAAGACTGTCCCTCGCAAACCTGAAGCAAAACCAAAATTAACCGCCCGCGAGAAAGCAATGTCCAAAACCATTGTTAAACTGGAGGATTTAGTAGTAGATCTTGAGTTAAAAATGGAGGACAATCGGGAACGGGTACGGCTGGCAGAAGAGAAAATGTTGCGGGTTGTTGCAGAATATGAAAATGGCAAAAAACGAATGGCTCGGGAGAAAGAACGTTCATTGGTTTTTGCCAAAGATCGTGTGATACTAGGATTATTTCCGATTATTGACAATCTTGAACGATCTGCCAAGTATGAAAAAGAGCATGAGGAAGTAGACACTCAGAAACATGGGGTCACACTCGTACTTGAACAAATCAAGAAGTTCTTGTTGGAGATCGATAATGTCGAGAGTTTCGATCCCATCGGCGAACCATTTGATCCAGAATTACATGAGGCAATGGCCATGCAGCCTGCCAAGGATGTAAAATCAGGTATGGTCATTGAGGTTTTTGAAAAAGGCTATAAAGCCGGTGATCGAATTTTACGCGCTGCAAAAGTAATCGTGAGTCAATAATTATGGCTAAACGTGATTATTACGAAATATTAGGATTATCAAAGGGTGCTGCAAAAGACCAGATTAAAAAATCTTATCGCAAAATTGCTATGAAATACCACCCGGATAAGAATCCCGGTGACAAAGAAGCCGAAGCTAAATTCAAAGAAGCCGCTGAGGCTTATTCAATTCTTAGCGATGAGCAGAAAAAGGCTCATTACGATCAATTCGGACACCCTCCAGAAGGCGGAATGGGCGGGAACCCTTTTTCTGGATTTGGCGGAGGTGGCTTTGGAGTCGATCTATCAGATGCCTTACGGATATTTATGGAAGGCTTCGGTGGAGGAGGCGGACTTGGGGATATCTTTGGCAGTGGCGGGTCACGTGGCCGAAGCCAGGCTAGAGGTGCTGACCTGAAAGTTAAACTTCCACTTACTCTGGAGGAAATTGCAGCAGGTGTGACAAAAAAATTAAAAGTGCAACGCTTCGAAAACTGTCCCGACTGCCATGGAAGTGGTGCTCGAAAAGGGACAAGTAAATCAACTTGTTCGGTGTGTCATGGTCGGGGAGAGATTCAGCAGATGACTCGCTCCATGTTTGGACAATTTGTTAACATCCAACCGTGCACAAATTGTGATGGATCTGGTGAGGTTATTTCAGATCCCTGCAGGACCTGTCGCGGTGACGGTCGTGTTCGAACCGAATCCGTTGTTTCTGCAAAGATCCCAGCTGGCGTTCATGCTGGAAATTATATGACCCTGAGAGGGGAAGGTAATGCCGCTCGACGAGATGGTCAGAGAGGAGATCTAATCGTTTTGATTGATGAGAAAGAACATGATCTCTTTATTCGAGAGGAAGATAATATTTATCTCGAAATTGGTATTAATATGTCACAAGCTGTCATGGGGATAGATTTGGAAATCCCAACGCTCACAGGTAAAGTGAATCTCAAGATTCCAGCCGGTGTGCAGTCGGGAAAACTCCTACGCCTACGCGGTAAAGGAATGCCCAGATTAAATAGTCATCTGGTCGGTGATCAAATGGTAAAAATCCAGATTGAAACACCGACGAAACTCAGTGGCCAGGAGCGGGAGATATACCAGCAACTGGCAGAGCATTATGACGGATCGAAAAAGAGCAGCAGTATATTTAGAAAAATTAAATCCTTGCTATGATGAGACTGGAAACTTGCTAAATTTTACCCGCCAGGAACGTGTTGTCATATATTTTTTAGTTATTACGCTTGGCGTCGGAGCTATTTTAAAAATGGTGCGATACCGGCGTTTAGAAAAACAATTAGAACCTACACGTTTTTATGCTGAAGAGCAACGCTTCAATGAGATCTCAAAACAGATCAATTCGGGGTCGATTGTGCTCATTGATAGTACAGATATCGGAGCTACCTTAACGCAGGGGACAGACAACGTTGTTGCGGATGTTTTGCTGCCTGGTTCTACGGCGATCAATATAAATATCGCAGATTTGGATGAACTTTGCACACTTCCTGGCATAGGGCCTGCAATAGCTAAAAGGATCAGAGCATATATTGACGAAAATGGTCCTTTTAAAAACAAGGCAGATATTCTTCAGGTCAAGGGGATTGGAGAGATATTATATTCCCGTATTGAGGGGCTTATTACAATAGATTTATCGAGGAGGACGCGTGATTAAAGACGTTTTTGACAGTCATCGGAATAACACGATTATTATTCTGGTTCTGGTTGCACTATTTATAAGTGTAATTTATTTCCCGAAATCGATATGGGAGTATGAAGCTGAACTTAAGGATGAGTCACACTTTCGTATGCAGACGATCAATCTTGCAGAGAAACTTCACTATCAATTAGCAAAATCATATACCACTGATACAGAAGCTTTGCTGGCTGTGGTTAATGGAGTCAGAGATAGTATTCTACTTGCAGAAAATGATACAAGCTACGACTATTACGGTAATCAACGCGTTGCCCTGCCTGGTAAAACAATACCTGTAAACTACTCAGATGATTATATTGACTATTATAATGAACTTCATCTCCAGCTTTTCAAACTTCTGGAACCAAACCATTTCATGGATGCCAACTCGGTTGACCACATTCTCGATACCATTAAAACATTATTCGACGCTGGTAACTACATTGGCGAGCAGACTTTAGAGCTTGATAGTGTTTCCCTAAGTTTCAATGTTTCGGATAAATATCACATTCTGTACCAAAATATTAATACATCCATGTTCAATGCGCTAACAAATAGCTACACTAAATATCCAAATTTCTCAAATCCCCTAGTAAATGCGGTTATGGACAGCATTGGCCTTAATCCAGAACTGAGCGGAAGAGTTGATTTTACGGGCGTCTATGATAGCCCAGTTCGTGTTGATTTTATTATCCCCTTCACATTTGAAGAGAATTTGGAAAAAACAAGGTTGGCATTGAAAAAACACTTTGTCATCGACTCGTATGATTCGGCCACCTACGGTGATACACTTTATGAAATGGCTCTATCAGAATTTCTGGTCCAGAATGATACACTTGAGTTCATGCCTGAATCTCTAACTTTAATGTATACGGATACCAGTTCAGAAAAGATCGCTATTCCTGTTGGAGTCAAATTCGAAGATATGGAAGCAGCGCTCACAAAAAGACGCAATACACTTTACACAATGCTCACAGGGTATAGCGAGCCAAGTGCCCATATTGCGAAAGAGATTATTAAAGTAGCTCTTGATTCTCTAGCGTCAGCAGGTGTGGGTATTGATTCCATTCATTATGATATTGATTTAACGGATGCAGTATTTTCCATTAATATGCATAATAATATTCTAGATTATTTTAATAAAGTGAGTCTGGATCAGGCTTATTATAAAACCGCGGTGAATCTGAGCAATCTCGATTGGAATAAAGCTGCAGTCGAGGTAGTAGAATTTGTAGCAGCAACCCTAAAGAAAAAATCTGATTTTAAAAATTGGCAAATTGTTGAAGCTGAAACAGATACATTCAATATTAATATATTTGAAGATTTTATGAGAGTTTATGATGATATGAATCTGAAACTCTACGAAAAACTTACCGGTAAATTTACGAATATTCATAATTATGCATTTGAGGTTCTCAGCCTTGCTGGACATTTTGCTGGAATAGATAGTCTGGCCTGGAGCGGAGAGCAAGAGCTTGTGATGGCACCTGATACAATCCCGGTAAATGTTTTTATAACGTTCATGGCTGAGTATGACACTACTTTTACAATTATGAGAGATACTGTTGCCCAGCTTAATGATAGTACTTTTAGTGGCGTATGGTATCGACATAAACTTGGTGTCACCCAAGAATTTTCTCTCGATTCTCTTGAATTTTTGAGTCTGGGGGATAATTCTAAATATATCTATGATTTTGGAGGCACTGATAGCGTGAGGTCCATCAATATCATTGAAAAAAGCGACACAGCTCGCGTGGAAAAAGTCTACTTCGGCATGGATACTTATATTTTGACCTTCAGTGACGATAGCCTAATGGAAAATCTATATCGGATAACTGATGAATTTTCCATATATGATTCAATTCAAATCGATAGCCTCAATGTTGTTTCCGATGAATTTGTTGTTGATGACAAAGAAAAGGACCTTTTTATGTCGAAGGACTCATTTGGCGGATGGCAAGATACATTGATATCCAAAAAATATGAAAAGATTCAACTATTTTCTCATTACCTGTTTAATCCCGAACATACACGCTGCTCTGTCACCGATATTCCTTTTCGAGTTACGGTTAGAAATAACGTGAATCTCTCTATTGAATCGCCAATAACATCGCCTATCAAGACAAATCGTTATCTCTTCTTCTCTCAGATTGATTCCAGTCATGGTAGTATCCATGATGGAGAAGAGAGCTGGGCAGAATAGAATAATTCTGAGGTAGTATGCTGGCTATCCACATATCCCGCGATACACTGAAATTCGCTCAATTGGTGAATTTCAAAGGAACTCCTTTTATCGAAAGTCTGGGGAAGCTCTCCATCAAGGAAGGACTTCAAGTCCCCGATACCACGAATTCAGAAGTAATACTTGGTTTGGCTGAGCAAATCACGAACATCCGAAATTCTGCTGAATTCCCTGATAATGCAACTCATATTGTGATAGATAGTGATTGGTTTCCACTTTCGATTCACCAGGTTGACAGTGTCCTGGACCATTCTGAAAAAGAAAAATACCTGACCTGGAGAATGTCAGAAATGCTTGAAACAGCATATGATCAATATTCTTTGGTTCACCAGGTATTAAGACAAGTTGATGCTACAAGCGATGAATACCTTTCGTTGGGAATTCCTCATTCGTTTTCAACATGGATCGATAAAATTGTTTCTCCCTCAGAACTGGGAACCAAAAACGTTATTTTGGATATCCAGGCTCTTGGCGATATGCTGGCGGTAAGCGGTCAATTGGATAGTGATGGTGGAATCCAGGTGGTAATGGAAAATCAGGAAAATGCTATTCGATGTCATATTTTCCAAAACCTGGAATTCTGCGCACTTTTCCATGCAGCACTCAACTGGGACTACACTATCACAGTAGATAATGTACGTGGGAACTCTAAAATGGTGGATCAGGTTGCTGAAGCCCTGGGCAGAGCCCTTAAAGGCAAACAGAATCCTGATAACGCCATCACCAATCTATTCTATTTCAATTCTAGCGGTGACCCGGCCGTACTGCATAATCTAGCAAAATATGGGACGAGCTGTCAAAAACTGAATCTGGCTGATCATTTTAATTTTCGTGATCCGGATTTTGAGAATATAGATGAATATGCCGTTGTTCTCGGCGCACTAAGTGTTGAGATTCAGGAGCGTTTCAGTGAAGATTGACCTCAGAAAAGATTTGGGGATGCTTGATTCTATCAAGTTTGCTGCTTCCGAAGCTGCTGAGTCGGAAATGACAGAGGATGAACGGATCGCAGAGACCATGCACAAGCGACAAACCCACGTGGAGTCGGTTGGTAGAACTGAAACTCAAACCAAGAGTGTGGGTGAAGAGCTAAAATCTGACCGAAAACCTGTGCGAGAGTTTTTTCTTTTAATAACTGTATTGGCGGTTGCTGTATACTATTTCATGAATACTGGGATACATAAGCCCTGGTATGATATCATCAGCAACTATTGGTTGGATGTTTTTGGGCTGGCCAAAGAAGAAATCATTCCGATGCCGTCCTATGAGGAGGAAATTAATGAGCTGGAGAAATTACTTTCAAATGAAGCTTTTGATTCCCTCATGCCTATGACCGATGATATTGCAGCGCTCGCTGACTCTATGGACTTTTTCGGATCAGACTCTATTTTTGCTGAAACCCTATATGTTAAGTACAAAATCTCAGATACTTTGATGAACTTTTTACCTGTTGCTGACGACCCAATTCAACTCTCAGACGATGATTTAAAAATTATTAATAATCGGTCCCTACTACTGATGCTGATTGAATTTATTGATGTTTTTCCTCCGGAACACGGGAGTGGAAATATATTCTTGAAACGCGATGCATTAAGCATTACTGCTCCGAGTGGTGGAGTATGGGTGCAATTTGTCAAGACCGCGTTGGATAAATTTGTCCTGGGCAGCTTTGATGAGAACTACAGTTCTGGAAATATAAGAATGACCAGCAAGTTTGAGATCATCATGAATGCTGAAAAAGATTTTCAGGCACAGGTCCTGGATGAAATGGGTTTACTTGATGCTCTAGCACATCCATTCAATGAATATTTGGAGCAAATCATTATTGATCTTAGCAAGGGAGTTAATGACAACCCGGCACAATTCATGTTCGCAGGATCGCCACGACAGATTCAATACATTCTATCCTCATGGGCAGAGACCAGAAGCAACATATTGCTTAGATCTGCCGAAGTCGAGTATCAAGGACAGGATCTGATACTTACTCTCGATATTCTATTCTTTAATTATTCACTATGACACGGATTGTAGCCGGAGAATGGAAAGGTCATTCTCTGCCAAGATTAAAGGCTGGGTCTGCAAGACCAACGACTGATAGAGCGCGCACCATACTCTTTGACACTTTACATAATGTGCAGGAGATGCACGTGTTAGATTTATACAGCGGGACGGGTGCCCTGGGTTTTGAGGCTTTAAGTCGTGGAGCTAAATCGCTGGTGTCAATTGATCACGATCGGGAATACATTTTGCAGCAAAAGGCTTGGATTAAGCAACACCAGAAACCTTTTCAAGCATTTGTTGGTGATGTGAAAAAAGTGTTGGGAACCCTTAAAGAGAAATTTGATCTCATTCTGGCTGATCCACCCTATGATAATGAGCTGCCTCCTGAAGTATTAAATCTTATTAAAGAACATGCTGCCTTCAATTCAATATTTGTATATGAACGCCATCGACAAAACAATTCAAAACTTGATTCGATGAAGTTTATTCTTGAAAAAGAAAAAGTGGTATCTGAGACAAGAATTCAATTTTATAAGGTGACAAGTCATGAATAATAATTTAGCAATTTACCCTGGTACCTTTGATCCCATTACGCTTGGCCATCTTGATATCATCGAAAGATCTGTTTCCATCTTTGAGGAAGTTATTGTGGCAGTTGGTCGAAATATTGGGAAACAACCCTTGTTCTCTGTTGAAGAACGAACAGATATGATCGAAAAAACCACGGCGCATCTTTCAAACGTCAGAGTTTCAAATTTTGATGGACTCATCGTTGATTATGCAAAAAAAATGAATGCCAAAGCTATGATACGTGGGCTTAGAGCCATGTCAGATTTTGAATTTGAGTTCCAAATGGCATTGGTCAACAGAACACTTCACCCAGACCTGGTGCAAGTATTTCTCATGCCCCATGAAGCTTATACACATTTGAATTCCACCATTGTACGTGAAGTATCCAGCTTTGGCGGTGATATTAGTTCATTTGTCACTCCTTATGTTGCCAAAGTCCTATTGGCAAAATTTCACAAAAAATATTAAGTAATAGGTTGATTGCATGCCCACCTACGAATATGAATGCCTGAATTGTGGAACTAATTTTGAGGCATTCCAAAAGATGTCTGATTCCAACCTGGATAAATGCATAAAGTGTCAAGGAGCTGTACGACGAGTAATTAGCGGTGGCAGTGGCTTAATATTTAAGGGATCTGGTTTTTATATTACAGATTATGCTAAAAAACAAGCAACACCAGACCCAAAAAAGAAAACGAAATCTGAGACTAAATCTGAGACTAAATCTGAGACTAAATCAGATTCAATAGATAATAGTAAAGAATCGACCAAGTAATCCTGAAAGAAGAGGGGATCGTGTTTAAAAATCTTAACCAACCTACAAATGGTAAAAAAATTAGTTACGACAATGGAAAAATTAATGTTCCGGATAATCCAATTATACCTTTTATCGAAGGAGACGGAACTGGACCCGATATATGGGCAAGCGCAATCCGGGTTCTAGATGCCGCGGTAAATAAAGCTTATGGTGGCAAGAAAAAAATTGAGTGGTTTGAAGTTTATGCCGGTGAGAAAGCATTCAACAAATATCAGGAATGGTTGCCAGAAGACACTATTACCGCCTTTCGCGAATATCTCGTTGGCATAAAAGGTCCTCTCACAACTCCCATAGGTGGGGGAATCAGGTCGCTTAATGTAGCTCTGCGCCAAATGCTTGATCTCTACGTTTGCCTGCGTCCTGTGCGCTACTTCAAAGGTGTACCTTCACCTGTTAATAAACCTGAAGACGTGGATATGGTAATTTTCCGTGAAAATACTGAAGATATATATGCTGGCGTCGAATGGCAGGCAGGTTCTGATGAAGTTAAAAAGGTTATGAAATTCATGCAGGAGGAAATGGGCGTGACCAAAATCCGGTTTCCCAACACATCCGGACTGGGACTCAAGCCAATCTCCTCCGAAGGGACCACACGACTTATGAATGCTGCTATTGAGTATGCCATTCGCGAAGGGCGCAAATCTGTGACTATTGTCCACAAGGGCAATATTATGAAGTTTACTGAAGGTGCTTTTAAATCCTGGAGCTACGAAACTGCTGTTAAGAATTATCGTCAGGATGTGGTAACACAACGGGAATCCTGGATTATTGATAACAAAGATCAAAATCCTGAGCTCAGTATAAAGGATAATGCCATAGCAGTTGAACCAGGCTATCATATGATGGCTGCAGATAAACAATTCGAAATCCGTGCTGAAGTTGAGACTGCGCTGACATTGATGGCAACTCATGGAAATGGCCAGTGGAATTCAAAAGTGATGATTAAGGATACCATAGCTGACATCACGCTCCAGCAAGTATTGACTCGCGCTAAAGAATTTGATGTCATAGCAACAATGAATTTAAATGGCGATTATTTATCAGATGCTCTAGCTGCCCAGGTAGGTGGAATTGGCATCGCCCCAGGAGCCAATATAAACTATATAACTGGACACGCGATATTTGAAGCGACCCATGGTACAGCGCCAAAATATGCGAATATGGATAAGGTGAATCCTGGTTCAGAAATTCTATCTGGTGTTTTGATGCTGCAGCATTTACAGTGGACAGAAGCTGCCGAATTGATCGTTGCAGCGATTGAGAAGACTATTGATCAAAAAGTTGTCACATATGATTTTGCCCGTCTCATGGATGGAGCAAAAGAAGTGAAATGTTCCGAGTGGGGTACTGCACTTATCGAAAATATGTAAACTTGCATTATTACGGTAAAAAGGCTACCCAAAGGTAGCCTTTTTTTATATACAGCAAATGACTCGATTATGAGCTTGAATTATATCTCATAATTGTCTGGAACGATGGCATTCTTGGGTACTATAATGATACCATCCTTTATCGTAATATTTTCACTTTGAAATTCTGATAACTCATCTTTATTGATCAGCTTCACGTTCCGCCCAATCCTTACGTTTTTGTCCACGATAACATTTTTCAGGATTGAGTTTTTACCAACTCCCATGGGAATATCACCTGGCTCATCGGATTCATCGTAATAATCTGCTCCCATGAAGTAGGTACGATCCAATTCCACGCCATCATCAATAATGCTCCGAATTCCAATTATAGAATCTTTAATCCGAGCGTTTCCAATTTTGCATCCTTCAGAGATTATAGTATGATCAATTCGAGCACCCCTGATTTCACTACCAGGTAAAAAGCGTTGCCTAGTGTATATGGGATTGCCCTCATTGTAAAAAGTGAAATGCGGGTTTTCCTGGGTGAGTGCAATATTCGAATCGAAGAAGGTGCGTATAGTCCCAATATCTTCCCAATAACCTTTGAAACGGAAGGCTGTGGTCTTTAGTGTTTTAATTGAATGTGGTATGATATTTTTGCCAAAGTCATCACCTTTAATTTTTAAAACTTCAGTGAGTGCTGCTTTATTGAATATGTAAATACCCATGGAGGCCAGTACTTTTTCTTCGCCATCAACTTCATCAGCAAGATCATGAATAAGCTCATCTGTCTGGGGTTTTTCAACAAATCTGACAATACTGTCGTTCTTATCTACCTTGAGAACACCTAGCTCTGAGGCAGTAGAGAGTGGCATGGGGCGGACGGCAACTGACACATCGGCACCCGTCTCAAGGTGTCGATCAAAAAATTCTGAATAATCCATTTTGTAGAGATGATCACCGGCAAGAATGATGTAATGGCTTGCATTCATTTGCTCGAATCGATCCCAGTACGAGCGCACGGCATCAGCTGTCCCTTGAAACCAGTCTTTGTTCTTGGTTGTTTGTTGTGCAGCCAGAATCTCAATATCGCCACCTGAATAAATATCAAACTTATAAGTGCGCGAAATATGGCGGTGCAAAGAGGTGGTATTGAATTGCGTTAATACATGGATGAGATTAATTCCAGAATTTATGCAATTACTGATAGGAACATCGATAAGTCTATATTTACCACCAATATGGACGGCCGGCTTAGCCCGGTACGAGGTAAGGGGAGAGAGTCTTTCGCCGCGTCCACCACCAAGAATAATTGCGCCTAACCTTAGTTGTGACTTTTTCACCAGAGCCTCACTTTCATATTTCATACAAGTTTAAATATTGTTTGGCTGATTGATCCCAGGAAAAGTCCTTGGACATTCCTCTTTTAATAAGATCCGTCCATTCTTCCTTTAAACGAAAAGTATCTATCGCCCGCTTCATTGCAGCGCGCAGTGAGTTAAGGTCATATGAATCAAAAACAAAGCCTGTTCCTGAACCAGGTTGCCAGTTCTCAACCGTATCACCTAGGCCACCAGTATTGTTCACAATCGGAATTGTGCCATATCGGAGGCTATATAATTGATTCAATCCACAGGGTTCGAAGCGACTGGGCATAAGAAACATGTCTGAACCTGCTTCGATGAGGTGTGCAAGAGGTTCATTAAATCCATCATCAAATGCTATTTTTCGCGGATGTTTCACACAGGCTTTACGTAGTTGAGCAGCAATGATGGGATCTCCAGAACCAAGAAAAACAAATTTTACTCCGCGCTTAACGAATTCATCTAAAAGTTTTACAATTAATGGAAACCCTTTGTTTTCAACCAGACGAGAGATCAAGCCCAGCACAGGTGCTTTAACGTCAGTATCCAACCCCATGCTCGTAAGCAATTCAATCTTATTCTTGAGTTTTCCCTCCAAAGATTCTGCAGAGAAGTGATGGGGAGTATATTGATCATTCTCAGGATCCCAGTATTTGGTATCTATCCCATTGACAATACCGCTAAACTTGTGCTCAGCATATCTCAGACGTATGAGACTATTTGCGTCCACATTATCCCCAGCCAGCAGCTCTCTGGCATATCCTGGACTCACTGTATTTACTCTATCTGCATTATCAATACCTTCCAACAGACTACTGTAATTATCCCACTGGGTCAGTGTGTATGACCCGGAAAATACATCAGGTAGTAACTTGCTATCTTCCTTTGAGAAATGACCATGATACAGAAAATTATGTATGGTAAAAATGCTTTTAATCTTCATATCAAGCGATTTTGTCATACTGGGCAAGAGCCCCGTATGATGATCATTACAATGCAAAATATCCACATCGAACACTCTTTTGTTAAGAAGATCTAATACGACGAGCTGAAAGAAAAAGTAACGTTGGATATTATCCTTAAAACCCTCACCATCAGCTTTGGTGTAGATCCCATTTCGAGCAAAAAACCGATCATTGCTAACAAACCAGACGGGTATGCTGCCATTTGGGTGTTCTGCCATAAACATTGTGTAGGGGATATGCTCCATCCCGAGAGCTACTTCGCCTGAGACTTCAGTCGCTATAATATCAAACTGCTTTTTATTAATATGACCGTATAAAGGGCTAATAATACCTACCGATTCTGCATACGGTGTGAGAGCGCCAGGTAAACTACCCGCGACGTCAGCTAAACCACCAGCCTTTGAAAAAGGGGCTACTTCTGCTGAAACAAAAAGGATATTCATTATTGATTAGTATTCAGAAAACACAACACGACAAATAATCGGTAGATGATCCGAATATCCACCCTGGTATTGACCACCTCTGAACATGCGAAAGGGCCAACCAGCATATTCCCCCTTTGATTCAATGAGATAATCCTTGTGAAAGGGTTTACTTGAACCTGACACCCAGGAATAGTCCGTTTTGTCCATCATACCATATGAAATAATAATTTGATCAAGTACTACCCAACTACCCTTATACATACATGTCCCGGCAGTTGGATCTTCGTTAAGCTCCCAGGTCGTATTGATTAGATCGCCAGGGTAGGGATCAATTCTAAATGCTGCCGCTCTGAGTACTTCAATAAGCGATGGATCATTGGGATAGTCATTAAAGTCACCCATGACAATGATATCTGCTTTTGGCTTACTCATGAGGATTTGATCGATACGAGTCCGCAGGGTAAAGGCAGCGCTACGTCTTAGTGGATCGGTCTGTTCCTGACCACCCCAACGGGAAGGCCAATGGTTAACAAAAACAAAGAGGGAAGACCTACCTGCTGCATTTACTGGCTTGAACTCAGCTTCAATAATATCACGTGTTTTTTCGGTCCCTGCTAAAAAGACAGTGATGAAGTGATGATTTACTAATTCCAGTATCGCAGGTTTGAAAATAAGGGCACAATCAATACCACGTTCATCGGGAGACTCCTTGTGAACGATCTCATATCCACTACCGACGAAATCAGTATTGAGTCTGTTCAAAATCTTATAGTTCTCAATCTCAGCCAGACCTAACAAGGCCAGATCATTTTCTTGATCCATGTCGTGAATGACCTTGGATAGATCATTCATCTTTTTTTGGAGGCGTGTTTCAGTCCACTCATAACGACCGAGGGGCGTGAAATCAACATCGTTTATACTGGCTGCATTTGTGGTATCAAAAAGGTTTTCTACATTCCAAAAGCCAAGCTGAAATTCAGATTGTCCGGTAAGAGTTGCAACCCCACAGGCTATAGTAGAAATAAGCAGTAGAAAACTAGAAATCTGCATTACATTTCTTTTTCAGCGAGCAGTTCTCTACCCTCAGCAAATAGACCAGATTCGATGAGATCTGGAGTTAAATAAACAATGCCATCTTCAGAGTGGGGTTCAGCATATGTCGAATGGACAGATTTTAGCCCCCCCAACCAGCTGCGTTTATCAGAAAGATATACAAGATCTCCCTGTTTTGCACTCATTTGGTCCATATCATTTGATGAAAAACCCATTGAGCTTGCATCACTTTCGAAAAGCCTCCAGTGGACTAGTATTTTCTCACCTTCCTGATCATTTGGGTCGCTACCTTTAAATTGTTTTCGCGCGATATGAATCGAACTCGCAGTTAATCCCAGAGTATTGTCTTCCTCATCATAATGAACAAAATAGGTAACTGCTAGTGGAACCAGAACAATCACTCCTACGGCAGCAGCAACTTGAAGTGTAAGCCCTGCAATACCGAAGGCGACAATCCCAAAGAACAGGATAGCTACAACAAGTATTCCATTCATTAATAGCGTGTTATTGGCCTTACTCCGAATATTTGAAATCAAGCTGACTTGCAACTGAGTTGTAAGGGTTGCCAATACGGCTACACCTGAGCATACAAGCGTATTGTATAAAGCACGAATGTAAGAATATGGATGTGCTTGATTCATTTCGATTCCATGATCAAATGGGGCGATTAATATGCCAGGATATCTGGCACCAAGAATCATAAGGGCTACGCCACCGACAAAAGTCGTAATAACTGCCGAAGCCGTAAACCGTTTCCAAAATACACCCAGGAATATGCCCACAACCAGGGGTGGAGTTAATGTGGAATGAAAATATCCATGAGCTTCGTAAACCGTTGGAAAGTTTTTAAAAGCCAGAACTGCCAAAACGCCCAGGATGGTTACACCAACCGATGCATAGCGTGCTGCCCCCAATTCTCTACGGTCATTTTCTGGGCCTGGGATGACATTCTTTTTAAGATATTGTCGGATCGGTCGATATATATCATTGATATAAATCGCAGCTGTCGCATTTATGAGTGTATCTACCGTGCTCATAAGTGCAGCAGTTAGGGCAGCCATTATAAACCCGAACACCCCGGGACTTGAAATGATGTTTGCCACAACGACAAATATTTGATCTGGTGAGACCGACGGGCTTACGACTTCGGGACTTGCTATAGATATTGCCTTACCTATCCAACCAGCATTACCGACTACAATGGCAGAGATAGGCAGGACGAATAGAATGTTAATTGCAGCAGCTTTACGACCCTCATTGACATTTTTACATGCCATAAACCGCATAATTAATCCTTGATTCATAAATAAAAACCCGATTGATCCTGCAATGGCATCCTGCCAGAAGATTCCCACAAAATTAAAACTTGACGGCTGGTTAAAGTCAGCCATTGGAAGTTTCCACTCGGTAGGCAGGAGATCCCAGAAGATATCAAATCCCCCAAGGTAGGTAATGCCAAAAAAGAACAGCAGCAATCCTGCAAAAAGAAGGATAAATCCCTGTAAAAGGTCTGTAAAAATAACAGCCGTTTGACCACCGAAAGTAATGTATACACCGGTGACAATAGCGATGACAATGATGGCGCCCATAAGGGTTATCGGTATAGTCAAACCAAATAGGGTGAAGGCAACTGGCAGCATGGGAATGACCGCCTTGCCAAGGGTAAGGAATCCGATGCCAATATAACCGATCATGTAGAGCAATAAGAGGATTGTAGCTAAAAATCGTGAAGATGGGCTAAACCGCTTTTCAAAATATTCCGGGATGGATCGTACCTTTGAATAAACTATAATTGGAAGCCATCCAAACATGAAAAAAGCAATAAAAAACCAATCATTCAGATAAGTCATTGTGGATGATATACCATGCTCAAATCCCTTGGCTGAATATTTTACAAAACTGTGACTTCCAACGCCAGTAGCTACAATAGACATAGTAATCAGCCACCACGAAAACCGACGACCACCAAAGAAAAAGTCTGAGGTATTTTTTGTATAGCGACCGAAATAACTGCCAAAAAGCATAATAGCGATAAAATAAACCACCATGACAATCCAGTCGGCGGTCGTTCCAATACTGTGAAACGTCTGCATTATGCCCTCGCTTTCTTTCCAAATCGCAATGTTACAACAATAAATATTGCTACCTGAGCAAGCAGAATTATTGGTACTGCGTATGGAGAGATGGTTCCGAGTGCCGCCCATGTCATCAAGGCATGCATGCTAAAATACCAGAAAAAACCAAAGAGCAAAATCCACATCCATTTTCTGTGTGCAGGACGTTTTAGATCAAATGAACCTGCTTTTAATGTGATTATGATTCCTGCAACAAAGAGGATTCCTCCGAGCCCATAAAGGTATATGAAAGGAAGCCAAGAATGTGAAAATAAGTTCATGTATACTCCTATGAATTGAGAATACAAAATAATTTATGGACGAAATAATCAAACAGAATTCGGTTCTTAATAGACGTTCTCTATTTTGATTTAAGGTAGGATTTAATAATTATTTCAGTGAAGAATTGATATTACTACAATAGAATATTTCAGTCTAAATGGTGCCAAATATTGGTAAAATTGATGATTCCTTTATGATCTTACAATTTCGACTTTGACATGGATCAATGCCGTCTATTATACTAAGGTGAAAAACAACAATAAAACCGTGGCATTTCATACCCTGGGATGCAAACTCAATTATGCAGAAACCTCAACTATCGCAAGACAATTCGAAAAAGCAGGCTACCAGCGCGCAGCGTTTCGAGATTCCGCTGATCTTTATGTCATCAATACATGTTCAGTTACAGAGAATGCGGATCGAGAATTCAGGAAAATTGTTAATCGGGCTAAACGCCTGGCACCAGAATCTAAAATTGCGGTAATCGGTTGTTATGCTCAACTAAAACCTGAGACCATAGTTGAAACATCGGCAGTGGATCTCGTGTTAGGTACCAAGGAAAAATTTAATATACTTGAGCATCTGCAGTTTAGCAATAATACTGAAAATCCATTGATTGTTCACGAATCATCCGTAGAGAATCTCCATGGCTGCATTCCTTCCTATTCGATTGGAGATAGAACACGATCATTTCTAAAAATTCAAGATGGTTGTGATTATCCCTGTACATATTGTACTATACCGCTAGCCCGTGGTCCTAGTCGTAGTATTGATCCCGAGATTCTTGTCCAGCAGGCTCAAGAAATCGCCTTAAATGGCGTGAAGGAAATAGTGCTCACAGGTGTCAATATTGGAGATTATCGCTACAATAATGAATCAGCCCTGCTTTATCTTTTACAACAGCTGGATCAGGTGGATGGTATCGAACGTATTCGGATATCCTCAATCGAACCAAATTTGTTAAGCGATGAGATTATTCATTTTGTTTCCCATTCAATGTGCATTTTACCACATTTTCATGTTCCACTTCAAGCCGGGTCGAATACGGTTCTGAGCCGAATGAAAAGACGCTATGATGTTGAGCTATTCCAGGATAGGATCAGAGCAATCATTTCAGAACATCCACAAGCAGGCATCGGCGTGGATGTAATTGTTGGTTTTCCCGGAGAATCTGAAATAGAGTTCCAACAGACCTACACATTACTGGAATCGCTTGATATCAGCTATTTGCATGTTTTCACCTACTCGGAGCGACCTGATACCGCCGCGGCTGCTTACACTGAGAAAGTAGCTATGGAAGAACGAAAAAAACGTAATCGTATCTTGACCAAGCTCTCAGAAAAGAAAAGGCAGGCATTTATTTTAAGTCAGATGAATCAGACTCGGGAAGTGCTATTTGAAAAATGGGGGGCTGGATATCTTTCAGGTATGACAGAAAACTATATGAAGGTACATGTCAGGAGTGCGGATAAAAACTTGATTAATAATGTGAAAGACATTGAATTGACTGCCTTTAAGGATGACAAACTTTTCGGTGCTCTAAAATAAAAAAGAGACCACCAAAGGTAGTCTCTTTTTTATAGTGAATTATTTAGTTTAAGCAATCATAGTTTTCTTCGGCGGTTTAATCTGGGACATGATTCCAGCAGCGATTAGACAAAGAACTCCACATATACTAAATGCCATGGGGAAGTTGCCCATATCTCCCAGCCAACCACCCATGACGGGTCCCAGAATTCCACCAAAGCCATATGCCAGAAAGATCCAACCATAATTTTGACCTATAAATTTACTTCCAAAAGTATCAGCAGTGACCGTTGGGAAGAGTGAGAAATTACCACCAAAGTTAAATCCGATTAAGGCAGCACCAAGATATAGCAATGCCGGTGTTGCAGCCATCCATTGGAAGAGGATTACAAAAATTCCCTGTGTGGCCATCATGATAATGATAGACCGCTGGCGACCCAAGCTATCACTTATGGCTCCCCAGGCAATTCGTCCAATTCCATTTGCTAGGGAAAAAAATACTGCCATGGCAGTTCCTGCGATGGCACTTGCTGCAACTTGATCGATACCATTACCCGTAAGTGCAACCATAGGGAATAGTTTCATCAGACCAATGCTCATTAAACCAGCACTGGCACCAAAAGCGAAAGTCATTGAAATGAAGTGAAATTGAGGCGTTTTTAGCATTTCGATACTATTGAAATCCTCTGCTCCATCTCCTGCCTTACCACTTGCCGATACAGAAGGTGCATATCCTTTTGGTAACCAACCTTCAGCTGGGAAAATCATCCATATTGCTCCAACAAGAATCATAAGCATAAAAATCGCGCCCAGGACAATGAAGGTCATACTGAGCCCATAAAGAGCCAATAGCTTCCCCCAGGAACCTGCCAGCTTAACCCAAAGTGTTGCTCCAAATCCAAATCCTGCTACTGCTAATCCGGTGATCAAGCCTTTTTTGTCTGGAAACCAGCGCATGCCAACGGTTATTGGTACAACATAGGCGAGGCCAATACCTGTCCCACCGATAATTCCGATAAAGATTAATAAGGCTATAAAATTAGTTCCCCCAAATAGACCAGCTAATAAATACCCTGATCCTAGCACGAATCCGCCTGCCATGGAAACCTTCCGTGGTCCTAGTTTTGGCATAATTCTGCCAGCGATTACCATGGTAATAGCAAAAAAGAATAATCCTGTAGCAAATACACCCTGGGTCTGAGCTTTAGTCCAACCAGCTTCTACCAGCAGTGGTGTAAATACTGACCAGGCATAAATTGCCCCTAGTGACAGCTGAATCAAAATGGCACCGACCACAACCAACCAACGATTTTTAACTTTCATTTCCCATCCCTAATTATATAAGTAAACAGTCTGAAATATCTTTAAATAAAAATTTGATCATGCGCTCATTTGTGCATGAATGGTGCCAAGTTTGCATCATTTTTGTATAATTAATATTTTTACAAGGAAAAGCCAAAAAGGACCGATTTCATAGATAAGATCAGATATTATTAAATAAATTCATTTAACGAAGGGGACATCATGAGTATTGTAAAAAAACGTCGCTATCAAATGGAAAGTAAAGATGAAGCATTACAGGTTGTAGTAAGGGGAACTGATGTATTAAATGAGCCTCTATTGAACAAGGGTACAGCTTTTTCTTTAGAGGAACGTGAAGAACTTGGGCTGCGGGGACTTGTGCCTCCCAGGGTTGTAGGATTCGAAGCGCAAGTGGCCAGAGTCTTGGAAAATTATCATCGCAAAACAGATCCATTAGAAAAATTTATATTTCTAACCAGCCTTCACGATCGCAACGAAACTCTCTACTATAAAGTTCTTATGGAAAATTTGATGGAAATGACACCCATAGTATATACACCTGTTGTTGGCGCAGCTTGCCAGCAATATGGTCACATCTATCGGAAAAATAGAGGGATGTATATTTCTCATCATGACAGAGGGCATGTGCGTGAGATGTTCAATAACTGGAATCAGGAAGAAATTGACATTATTGTTGTTTCTGATGGTAGTCGAATCCTGGGATTAGGTGATTTAGGAGCAAATGGAATGGGAATTCCCATTGGAAAGCTCGCTCTATATGTTGCAGGTGGGGGAATCTTTCCTTGTAAAACATTACCCATACTACTTGATACGGGTACAAATAATAAAGAACTACTCAATGACGCCCTTTATTTAGGTGTAGACGAGGAAAGAATTGAAGATGACGAATATTATGCGTTGGTTGATGAATTTGTACTGGCTGTTCAAGATCGCTGGCCAAAAGCACTGATCCAATGGGAGGATTTTACAAATAATCATGCCTTCCCGCTTCTTGAGAAATACAGGGATAAGGTATTAAGCTTCAATGATGATATCCAGGGTACAGGGGCTGTTGCATTATCTGGACTTTTAGGTGCAATGCGTATAAAAGGTGAAAAACTGGCTGAGCAACGGATCATTTTTTATGGTGCTGGATCAGCCGCAGTGGGGATCGCCGACATGATTGTAGCCGGTATAGTTGAAGAAAGCGGCATGAGTGAAGAAGAAGCCAGGAAATTATTCTGGCTATTGGATAGTCAGGGCCTGGTTGTTAAAAATGGACCTCGAGCTCTTCAAGCTCATAAAATACCATATGCCAGAGACGACAAGCATATTGATAATTTGATGGAGGTAATTAAAACAGTAAAACCAACCATAATTGTAGGCGTTAGTGGCCAGGGACAAACTTTTACCGAAGACATTATTAAAGAGATGTATGCTCATGTAAAACAACCCGTCATTTTTGCTCTTTCAAATCCCACAACAAAATCCGAGTGCACAGCTGAACAGGCCTATCAATGGACCGAAGGGAATGTCATATTTGCCAGCGGTAGCCCATTTGATCCAGTCCGACTTGATGGTAAGATCTACATCCCTGGTCAAGGAAACAATATGTTCATATTTCCTGGTGTTGGTCTCGGTGCATCGATCTGTCAATCAAGAAAAGTTACAGATGGAATGTTCTATATCGCGGCTAAAACGCTTGCCCATATTGTGACTGATGAAGAACTGGCCCTTGGAACGGTTTATCCGGATCTTACAAAAATACGTCTTATCTCAGTCACTATCGCAACAGCTGTATGTCGCCTAGCCTTTGATTCAGGATTGGCAGGAATCGATGAACCTGATGACATCTTCAAATATGTCGAAGAGCGAATGTACCAACCAGAATATCCACGTTATGTAGCTGCTGAAGAAAACTAAACCTCTGGATGATAGCTAAATTGCCCCCATATACTAAACGGTATATGGGGGCATTATCTTGTCCTGCCTCCCCAATTGCTTAAACTATTAAAATTCTAAATCGATCGCTTGGATTCTTAGAGATTAGACCAAGATTGGAACATGGACCGATCTGAGAGAACCACTTTATATGTGATATTGATAATTGCCATGTCGGTTTGGGGGCTGTCATGGACCAATGGTAAAATATTGGGTCAATATACAAGTATTCCGATTCTTATGACCCTGCGCTTTTTTATAGCAGCAATCTCCATGCTGATAGTCCTCTTAATCAGGAATACCCCAATCAAGATCGAAATAAGGGGCGCTTTGCCCATCATCTATAGTGCTATACTCCTGGTTCTATATAACCATTTCTATTTTACGGGGACTCGTCTGGGCTCAGCAGGAGCCGGGGGAGTATTGGTCACAACCTTAAATCCCGTGCTAACCTTTGTCCTGATATCATTTGTACAGAAAAGCATTCCCCATGGCCGCCCTCTCGTTGGTATAATATTAGGAATTCTGGGTGGTACCATCCTGATAAATATCTGGCAAGAAGGTTTGACTGCAATATTCTCCAGTGGGAATCAATATTTCGTTCTCTGCGCCATTAGCTGGGCTTTTCTCACTCTTATCTCAGCAGGTATTAATAAACATATGAGTACATTAACATACAGTTTCTGGTTATATCTCCTGAGTTCGCTCATATCAGTGGTTTTAGTAAGAGATCAAGATTTATTTGTTGTATTTAGCTTCGACTTCAAATTTTGGTTAAATCTTTTATTGGTATCTGTTGGGGCAATGGCCTTTGCCACGACGGCTTATTTCATAGCTGCAACAAAATTGGGCTCCGAAAAAGCTTCTGCATTTATCTTTACGGTTCCAGTCAGTGCAATGCTATTTAGCATGCTTATTCTAGATGAACCATTGAAACTAAACGTGCTTATCGGAGGGGCGGTTTCGATAATAGCGGTATACCTCATTAATTCAAATAAAAAAGATTATCAAAAGTCAGAATGAAGTTCTGATTTTAGTTAAAATGATTTTATATTAATCAAATGCATAAACGTTTTATACACTTTGTATTTATTTGTATTTTCCTGTATTCGTGTGGTAATCAACAGGGCGATTCAGATAATAGTAATCGTTTTATCCTGAATTGGATACCAGTAGACTCCCTTAATCAAGAATTGCCCAGAGGTATTGAGGTATTCCACGCCATCCATGTAGGGTCAAATCTAAGAGCATGGTATGTAAAAGTTGAAGAGGCACTTCCAAATATTGAAACCCGCGTAGTTGTTTCTGATGATAGCGATGGTCGGGAAAGCGTCTCACAATTTTCTGCCCGTCTTAATGCCCCGGTTATTATTAACGGTGGCTATTTCAGGATGGATTTAAGCCCAGCGAAACATGTTGGGATATTGAAGGTTGATGATGATTTGATTCATGCGGCGACATCCTCAGTACTAAGAGGGGAGCAAAGGTTTTATCTTAACCGGGCAGCCATAGGTTTTGATGAGAATGACAAGATTCAAATCGAATGGGTATCCAGCCAGGGAGATTCTATTTATCTTTGGGAAAAACCCATTGCAAACCTCCCGGGTATTCCAGGCATCCTGCCAGATACAACTTATCGAAAACTATGGGCGGCTCGCGATATACTAGGAGGTGGACCTCAATTAATCCGCGATGATAAAATTTACATTTCTACCGATGAGGAAGTCTTTTTTGGTACAAGCATCCCAATGGTTCATCCAAGAACAGCTGCCGGGATAACCCAGGAGGGTGATCTGATTCTACTTTTAGTAGATGGAAGACAATTAATCAGCCGTGGTGTTGATTTGTCAGAACTGGCCAGAATACTTTATGATCTCGGTTGTCGCGATGCCATCAACCTGGATGGGGGCGGATCATCCGCGCTGGTTGTGAATGGAATCTTACTGAACCGCCCTGCGGGAACCACAACAGAACGAGAAGTCATGTCTGCCTTGGCGGTGTTTGCTCACAAATAATAGATACAAAAAAGCGGGCTAAAGAGCCCGCTTTTTATTATAACTGTAATCGTAGCTTACTGATCTTTATCAAGTTCCTTTTTAATTATTTTAATACGTTTTTCAGCACCTCTGCCGTGACCTTTCATCTTCTTCATAAATACATTTCCGTGTTTGGTCTCAAAATCTTTGATATCCATGGTCTCGCCATTGATAGTTATTATCAGCGTAGAATCACCATCAATTAAATTTTCTACATCGACGTTAATATCCATATCCTCAAAATCGCAATCATCAGAACCATACCCCATCATGCCATGATGGGAGGATCTGTCGCAATCGTTCATATGAACTCTTTGTGCATGTGATCTACCGATATTAGCGAATCCGTAAACCAAAACGATCAATAGCAGATATTTCCACAATAGATCGAGTTTTTCCTTTGTTGTCATTTCTATCTCCTTGTTCACTATGCATCCCAGGCGGCGTTTGAGATGGTTGTTTGATTTGCTTCTCTTACCCTGCTCAATTCCCTTTTGTTCCATTTATATTTTGAATCAGTGGATATGGGAATGGAACAGTTGTTAAGCGCTATCTTGTGAAAGTTTAATCGGACGATATTCTTATATATCTTGACATTCATATTACCATAACCGTAATTAATTACACAATTTTAAGAGATACAAATTAAGATTTACATAATCAGAGAAAATATCTGATTTTTGAAAGCGTATATTCTGTAGATTGTAGAGCTAAACCGTTTCTATGCAATATTGAAAAATGATTCAGCGCAAGTGAGAGGGTAAAATGAAAAAGATATTATATTTAATAATTATTCCATATTTTCTTTTTTCTGCCGACAGACCAATAAACCTAAACAGCTTAAAGTTTAATGAAAAGTCCGAGATATATTTGGATCAAAAAACCAATAAACCTTATACTGGTCCCGTATACGAGGCCAAAGATAAACTATTGCGGACGAGTGGATTGCTGGTTCAAGGTAAAAAAGATGGTGAATGGAAGACTGTTAAAACGATCTCACAAACCCTTGGTATTGAGATATATGATAAGAATATTAAGGTAGGCACCTGGGAAACATGGTATGAAAACGGACAATTGAAAGAGCGCGGTTCCCATAAAAATGGGGGAAAAGATAGACAATGGATTAAATACTCTTCTGAAGGGGTACTTCTCAGTCAGGAAAATTACAAAACAAATATATTAGATGGGGATCAAATATATCGCTATCCAAGCGGAGATCTAAAAGCCAAAGGTCGGTACGAGTATGGACAGAAAGATGGTATGTGGGTCACATACGACTCAAATGGGACAAAGATTGCCGATGAGTCTTATCGGGACAGTGTACTGTCCGGGCTACAAATCTCATATTATCCGAATTCACTAAAAAAAGAAATGGGCCGTTTGAAAAATAGGCAGCGTGAAGGTATCTGGAAGTCATGGTATGAAAGCGGTCAATTAAAAGACGAGATCACCTATCGTAACGGGCTACGAGAAGGATTTTCCATGACCTGGCATGAGAATGGTGAATTAAAAATGTCTGGCGCCAGAAAATCAGATGCCCGGGTGGGGAAGTGGACCGGTTTTAACAAGCGGGGGCAAGTCAACTATCGCGAAATGTTTTATTAGTCACCTATTGATAGACAAATAGATTATCATCAAGAAATGAGAC
>JABMPR010000226.1 GCA_013202895.1 bacterium
AAAAAGAAACAGGGACAACTAAAATCCGGAAGCGGGGGAATACGACCAGACCGATGTCCCTGTAAAATCGTGATAAAAATAGTAGTTAATCATGCGAATGTCAATGATTTATATTAATAATATTATAGAAAACCAAAAAATAAATACATTAATAATTGTTCGAACCGCAAAAAAAATATTTTAATTAATTCTCACTAAAATTACGGATCAAATGACTGAAAATTGTTAAAATGTATGCAATTATTGGAGAAACGGTATGATGATCAACTGGAGTGTCAAGAAACTTGGAATCATAATAATAATTTTCAGCTTAATTTCGTGTGTATTTTTTAGTGATTATGCTAAGCTGGAACGCAGGGCCAGAGAGGCATACAGTAGGGCGGATTATGATACGGCAGTGTACATGCTTGCCCAAAGTCTCCAGATTAAACAAGATTATGAGAAAAGTCAGATTCTAATGAAAGATGCATTTTCGATGGCCATGCAAATTCATAGAAATCAAATTGCAGAGTTGGAGCAAAGCAATTCCATATTCAAATATGATGAACTGACACGTCAGTACCAAAGTCTGCTCAACCTGAATGATGCAATTAAAGTAATGCCACCCATACATCATACCAAAACCCATGTACTATTAAGCTTGCCAATTACGAATTATACTAAAGAGTTGAAAGCAACTAAAAAGCTAGCTGCTGAATCTCATTATCATGCAGGTGAATTACTTGCAGAATCCACGGATTTGGAAAAGCAGAAATCTGCAGCCAAAGAGTTTAAAAGAGCATTACGTTTTATCCCTGATTACAAAGATGCCTCCATGAGATATGAGACTACCCGACAAGCTGGAATAAAGCGAATTGCTGTTTTCCCTTTTGAGGACCTGAGTGGCAAGAAAAAGAAATATGGTGCAGTCGAGGAGCTAGTGCTAGATCAAATGATTTCGTCAGTAATGAATGACCCCTCAGCGACAGAATTTATGGAGCTCATAAGTCGAGATCAGTTGGCTCGGGTACTGGAGGAGCAAAAACTTGGATTGACCGGGCTATTAGATGAAGAGACAACAATGGAAGTCGGAGCGATTCTCGGTGTACATGAAATCATAACCGGGAAAATCACTCAGGTAATCTATACTCCTGTGCAAACTGTGCATCGTGAATATAAACAACACAACAAAGTGGTGATCAAAACTGAAAAGTATAAAGACAAAGAAGGAAAGACAAAAACGCGAAAAGTATATGGCGAGGTGGATGCACATGTTAAACACTTCAGTCGTAGCACCAAAGCAGTGATCAAAGGATCTTATAGCATTGTTGATGTTCGGACAGCCAAGGTGATTGAGAGTGAATCTTTTGAGGGAAAAGCAAATTACAGCGCTGAATGGGTAACCTTCAGGGGAGATGAAAGAGCACTGAATCGGAATACTAAGAAACTAGCCCGAAGGGGTGAATCTTTAGCCCCTGTAGCGGAAGAAATGGTAAGCAGGGCTTCTGCTGACCTGGCAAATTCTTTGAGTGCAACATTAAAAATTTATGCGCGGTAAATATAAATCTATATCAGATCAAATTATTTTCAGGCTTCTATTATCTGATCAGTCTCTTCTTCTGATTTGATCAAGGAAAAGATGATCACTGCGAAGAAGGCTATTATAAAAGCAGAAAAACGAGCAGTCACCCAATTTCCAAAGAGATCGATTACCGTAAATAGAGTTCCTGAAACCATTCCCGCAATGACTCCAGCCTTGCGGACACGTTTCCACCAGAGTGTCAACAGGAGAGCCGGTCCAAAAGAAGCGCCTAGCCCTCCCCAGGCATAACTGACCATTTCAAATACCAGATCCTCAGATTGCCATGCCAGAAAAAATGCAAAAATACCTATAACTATTGTGAGTAGCCGACCAATTAGAAGTAGATTGAAGCGCTCTCTTAGGCTTTTAAAGTAATTCATTATAAGATCTTCAGTGAGAACGGTGGTAGATACCAGCAATTGGCTATCGGCTGTAGACATCATAGCCGCAATTGCCCCAGAGATAAATATACCGGCAATCCATGGATGTAGAAGGTTCTGCGCCATAATGGGCATAAGCTTTTCCGGATCTTTTAGGGCATCTACTGAATTCAGTAGATTCCCATCAAAGATCAATGTCCCTGAATTTAATAGGAAAAAACCTGTAAGTCCGATGAACATGCTCCCGAAAAATGCGGGCACCGCCCATGAAATGGCGATGCGGCGGCTGATGGCGATATTTTCTACTTTATCAATAGCCATGTAGCGTGTCACAAGATGTGGTTGCCCCATGTATCCCAAACCCCAGCTCAGCCCGCCTATGGCGGCGGCAAACGCCGCCACGCCCGCTTTACCTCCAAATAGGGTGCTGGAATCGAATGCGAAATCCACCTGGGGTAAGGAGTTTATCTCGATGAACGCTACCACTGGTAAAATTACGAGAGTTCCAATCATTATGATACCCTGCACCAGATCAGTCCATGCTACGGCTAGAAAGCCCCCCATAAGCGTGTAAAATATGATTATTACGGCACCCAGCAGCATTCCCTGCATCTGGGTGATCCCAAAGGTGACATTCAGAACTTTTCCAGCACCTGAGAATTGGGCAGCTACATAGAAGGTAAAAAAGAAGGTTATGATTAACGATGCCAGGATCCTTATTCCACCGCGCTGATCATCAAAGCGTCTTGCGAACAACTCCGGAAGTGTAAGAACATTGTACTCCTCGGTGGCAATGCGAAGTCGCTTAGCAATAAAAAACCAGGAAAAAATAATTCCTGAGACACATCCAACAACAGTCCACAGCTCTAAAAGACCTGCCACCAGGGCAGCACCTGGCAAACCAAGAATTAGCCACGCAGATTCTCCTGAGGCCCGCTCTGAAAAGGCTATTACCCAAGGTCCCAGACGATTGCCACCCAGCGCAAAATCTTTCATCGAACGGGTAAGATGAGCAGTGTAAAATCCAACCCCCATGATAACCATCAAGTAGACTACAAAACCAATGGTGACTGGATCCATTACAAGCTTCCCTCTCAATAAATCTAATTAATGCCGAACCTAATAGCACCAAGGTAAATAAACTGCTGCATTCACATAACAAAATAAGTACAAGAAAGATCGCAACTGAAAATTAATCCACTCATGAAAATATCCTCGGCCAAGTGTGCTTGATTTGCTAGAGATAAAATCCTTATCTCTAGCGTGAAAATGACTAAATTCACACCGCAATGCACTCAATGAATATCTATAAATACATGCTGTTCATTCCCATAGCATTATTAGTGACTGTGCAGTTCAGTTTCGCTCAAACAGACAGTAGTGATAGTTATCAGACATTCGATAGTGAATTATTAAGGCTGAAAGTTCCGGTTGCTTTTCAGAAAAGCAGTCTCAAACTTGAGGTATTTGCTGATTCTTCCTGGCAGCTCTACCAGGGTCAGGAAGCTTTGTCCTTTACAATGGCCCTGCAGCTCCTGGGACTTTCGGAAAAGCTTGAACAATATGAACAATACCAGAAAAAGGAGCTGGAATATCTCAAACAGTACCGTTCCAGGCGTATTTTTTCGATGCTGACAGGTATTGGGGGTGTTGGGTATCTGGCTCTCATCTGGAACAAAGGCTGGGTTTATCAGATTCCTGGCTATGCAGCCATGGTGGTTGCGGGTGTTCGTCTCTGGGAAAGTCATAAGATAGAAATTCAGGCTTTGAGGGAGCAGTATTATATCCAGGTCCTGGTGCAGCCATCCGAGATTCAACTACTGATTGAGGACTATAATTTTAAACTTTATCAATACCTCACAAATGCAGGAATTCAATTCCGTGATACCTAGGATATTGATAATAGTGCTGACTTTGTTCAGTCTCGATCAGGTAGCATACGCTTTCGAGGTGTACCACAATCCACCGAAAAATTTTCTCCAGGGTGTTCCTGGGCAGTTAGAAGTTATTACTCCGCATTATCTCAATGAGCCTGACTTTGTAAGATTATATCTGAGACCTCAGGGACAAAGTGTATATCAAGAATTGAACTTTTATGAGCAGGAAGGTGCCTGGTATTGTGATATTCCTGCAGCCTATATGAATACTGATACACTGTCTTATTATATAAGTGTATCATTTGGCCCTGCTGGGTTTGCGGCACTACCCATAGAAAATCCTGAAGACCATCCATTCGAAATTCCTTTAATCAGGTTCAAATCAAAAAACAGAAGATTTGAACCTAAGTTTGTTCGGGATATCATAGTGGAACACACTGTCACCCCCTGGAAACCGAAACCCGCCTATAGATCAAACAAATTCCCTATTTTATATATCGAGAAAGTAAATACAGGGTTTATTGAGAGTGGTTACATCAAAATCATTGGCAATGAGAAGGCTACCGCTGAAGATTTACTCCGATCAATGTTGTATCTTTGTCTGCAAGAAAATGCTGATGCCATCACAAGTTTGAGGTATTCACTCCTGGCAAACAAACCCGAATTAAGCAAGGTGAATGGTCACATTGAACTGGAGGGTGTATATCTCAGACGAGCTATCAGAGATTGAGCAAACAGAGTATGAAATATTGCCTGACGCAAAGATTCTGTATAGTTTAAAGCCTCGCACATTGGGCGAAGATTATTGGGTTGATAATTAAATAATTTATAGCAGGAGTGTTATATGCCGGAACCAAATGAAGAGCTACAAGAATCCACTGAAGAAGAGGAAGCTGTTGATTTTGACAATCCTGATAGCCGCATGAGCTTTTTAAAATCCCAACTAAATGATCTCCTCGATGGTATTAATGATGTCTATGGCCAGGATCTCATGGAAGAACTCTTAAAACGGCTTGAAAAAACTGTGGAAGCCTTTAATACAGAAGTCAGTGGATTAATTGGCAAGTTAAAGGATGGTAAAATATTTGAGGAAGAGTCTGACACATCTGAAGGAAAACGATCAGACGAGTCTGATGATGGTGAGGATCTTGAGAAGTCCTTTGATGATATGGAATCAGAGGATGCAGATGTTATTGCAAAGATGCGTGCTCGTCATCCTCATGAATAATTAGTACAAGCCCTCTTAATGAACCCAAAGATTCCTCTTCCACCCTCAATTGATGAAATGGGGGTGAGGATCATGTCAAACTTAACCAGGGTACAAGGCTTCCTTCAAACTCTTAACTCTGAAATAGATGATCCCCAAAAGTTGGGTCCAGGTTTTTCACGTGAGGAGTGGAAAAAACAAGCGGAGGCGCTGAGTTATCAACTGGCGGAACTTGAAAAATTATTGAATTCTAAACATTGGGATTCCCCAGGTTGAGTGATCCTAAAAACATGTCGGATATAGCACGCACAATAAAGGCGTTTGATACGGAATTGAGACAGGAATTATTGGGATCTCGTTCCGGTGTTTTCAAAAATGAGCAGGGTGAGTTATACGTACGCTCAAATGTCCCTTTTGGACAAGGCTATCAAGAGGAAGTACTGGGCATCTTTGCCGATATATCAGATTTGGACTTTTTTTATAAAATTTATCTTAAAGATGATGATTGATGGAAGATTGCTCAATAATGGATTACTATTTGCATAAAAGTTTTGGTTCGAATGACCGGATCATGGATATAAATATTTGAAATGATAGATATCAGGAGGCATGCATGGCCGATAAAATAGCAGTTGTCCCAAAAGCGGTAAATGAAACAATCTTAAATTATGCACCGGGATCACCCGAACGCGCAGAATTGAAAAAGATGTTAGAGATGATTAAATCCGAAGTAGTTGAAATCCCGGTGATTATTGGTGGGAAAGAGATTTTCACAGGAAATACTGACACCAACGTCATGCCGCATAATCACAAACATGTTTTGGCAGAATATCACATGGCCGGACCTGATGAGATTGCTCTTGCCATAGAAACTTCACAAGTAGCCTGGAAAACCTGGTCTGTGATGCCTTGGGAATCAAGAGTAGCGATTTTTAAACGCATGGCAGTTTTACTTGCAGGACCCTATCGCCATATTCTGAATGCTGCTACAATGCTTGGTCAAAGTAAAAACGCTTTTCAGGCTGAGATCGATGCTGCCTGTGAACTGATAGATTTTTTTAATTTTAATGCCGCTTATCTCCAGGAAATCTATGCACAACAGCCGCCCTATTCACCGACGGGGACCTGGAATCAAGTCGAGCATCGTCCACTTGAAGGATTCGTGTTTGCCGTAACCCCTTTCAACTTCACCTCAATAGCAGGAAACCTTCCAACGGCTCCAGCCCTTATGGGAAATGTAGCCCTGTGGAAACCGGCTTCATCTTGTGTCTATTCTGCCTATTTTTTAATGAAATTATTTGAAGAAGCAGGTCTTCCGGATGGGGTTATCAATTTCATCCCAGGGAAAGGATCCGTTGTAGGTCCAACCGTAATGCAAAGCGAACATTTGGCTGGTATTCACTTTACCGGTTCCACTGCTGTGTTCCAGAGCATGTGGAAGACGGTGGGGGATAATATTTCAAAATACAAAACATATCCACGAATCGTCGGTGAAACTGGAGGCAAAGATTTTATTGTTGCCCATGAATCTACACAAATGGATGTCCTCCGCACAGCGATCATTAGAGGTGCCTTCGAATATCAGGGGCAAAAATGTTCCGCCGCCTCCCGGGCATATATTCCAAAATCACTTTGGAACAATTTAAAAGACAGTTATGTGGCTGAAATTGCCAGGATAAAGATGGGTGATGTAGAGGATTTCGAAAACTTTATGAATGCTGTCATCGACAAGAGCGCCTTCTCAGATATTACGGCATATATTGATTATGCAAAAACCCATGATGATGCTGAAATCATTACGGGAGGAAATTATGATGACTCCGTTGGATACTTTATTGAACCCACTACTATCGTAACTACTGATCCTCATTTTAAAACCATGGAGGAGGAAATATTTGGACCGGTTATGACAATCTATGTCTATGACGAGAGTTGGGATGAGGTTTTGGATCTGGTTGATGGGACAAGTCCTTATGCCTTGACTGGGGCCATTTTTTCGAATGACAGAGAAGCTACCGAGTTGGCTATAAAAAAATTGCGCCATAGTGCCGGTAATTTTTATATCAACGATAAACCGTCTGGTGCCGTGGTTGGTCAGCAACCTTTCGGTGGAAGTAGAGCGTCTGGAACGAATGATAAGGCTGGCTCTATCTTCAATCTGATCCGTTGGATTTCTCAAAGAACGATAAAAGAAAATTTTATGCCACCAACAGAGTTCCCTTATCCCTTTATGGATAAGGGATAGCAAATACTTGAAAACCTTACTAAGGTTTAAAACCCTAGTAAGGGTAATTCTTTTATGACTAACATCGAACAGCTCAAGATTTTCGATCGCAAAATCCTGCGTCGTCCAGTCGCCGAGAACTCAGAGTCAAAAGGGACAATGATCCTGCTTCATGGTTATGGTGCAGATGAATATGATCTTATGGGATTAGCTCCATATTTTAGCGCTAATCTTCAAATAATAAGTATTCGCGGTCCTGGCTCAACAATGTATGGTGGGGCGTCCTGGTTTGATATTGATATGCTGGCCGATGGTGGTTTGATATTTAATCTTGATCAAGCTCTGGACAGCACAAATAAGCTTTTACAATTGATCCCGGAAATGCAGGATCAGGGAATAATCAGCGATGCTAAAATCATTTTAGCGGGGTTTAGCCAGGGGGCGACCATAGCAAATCTTATCACCCTTATGAAACCCGAATTGGTCAAGGCATTACTCATTATGAGCGGTCGTTTGGATGAAAGAGCCTCAGAATTAATAAAGGATTCAACTGCTTTTGTGGATCTACCTGTTTTTGCAGGCCATGGAATCAACGATAATGTGATTCCCGTTGAGTTTGGACGTCAAATTGTATCTTTCTGGAGAAAACTACCTGTTCTTCTTGAGCATTATGAATACCCCATTGGGCATGAGATCTGCCAGGAAGAACTTGGTCATATCCAAGTTTGGCTGGATAAGTTATAGCGCTGGAATTGAATAAGGCCAACAAGCCATTTTTCAGCATATTCAATGGGATAATCCCACAGTACCCTAACTTGTAAATTCCCCTGACAAATTCGGATACTTCGTGAAATGAGTGAATGCTCAATACATACATCTTTATTTAAAGCGATTGGTTGCTACAGCTCCAAAATAAAAATAACATGCTGGCCCCTCATAGAGGTAAGGGATTGC
>JABMPR010000227.1 GCA_013202895.1 bacterium
CTAAATGAGACTTATTTGCACTTGTGTAAATGAGAATCATTCTTATCTTTAAGTCGAGAGGAGATAGCAAAATGGCTACAGTGAGTAATCAAGAGTTAAAACAAGTCCTGCGAGAACACGAGATGAAGGCCACCTCCCAAAGGATTGCCTTGTTGAAATTATTAAATAATACTTCAGAACATTATGACGCTGAAGAGATATATATCGAACTTCGCAAACTGCAGAAAACTGTGAGCAGAGCAACCGTTTATAGAAGCCTAGAAACCCTGGTTGAACAACAATTGGTTTCAAAGTTGGATTTTGGGGAAGGTCGAATGCGCTACGAAAACCGACAGGAAAGGGATGAGCATCATGATCATCTTATTTGTGAGCGGTGTGGTAAAGTAATTGAATTTTTTAATCTTGAAATGGAAGCCCAACAACTGGCTGTTTGTGAAAAACATGATTTTCTGCCCAGCACACATACAATGCACATATTCGGAACTTGCATAGAATGCAGGGCCACTAATCCTAATTAAAATTCTAACTGAACGTAGTTACCAAATAGCTGTAAATGAGAAGGTTAATGTTTAATTTTCGAAAACCACAATACCGAGTATCTGCTGAAAATCTTGATGATTTAAGACTAAGTGATTTGAAACCTGGCGAGAAGGGGCGAATCGTGGAAATCGGTGGAAGTGACCAATTTCGGCATCGCTTAATCGAGATGGGACTTACAAAGGACATTGAAATTAGCGTTGATAAATATGCACCTCTCCTGGATCCAATGGAACTGATTGTAAGAGGTTACCACATTTCTCTCCGGGGAATCGATGCTCAAAAAATTGTAGTGACTAAGTCCACCTAAGATGGGTCTAAATATCGCCATTGCGGGTAACCCGAATTGTGGGAAGACTACTATTTTTAACGCGCTTACGGGAGCCCGCCAGCAAGTAGGAAATTGGCCCGGTGTAACTGTTGAGAGGAAGTCGGGTCGCTTTAAACATTTAGAGCATAAATTTGATGTAATCGATCTTCCTGGAACTTATTCACTTACTGCATTTTCGGCTGAAGAACGCATCGTACAACAATTCTTGTTGAATGAAAAGCCCGATGTTGTTATAAATATCATCGATGCCTCAAACCTTGAACGGAATCTCTTCCTCACAACTCAACTTATCGAACTTGGTAGCCCTATGGTTATCGTATTAAATATGATGGATATGGCCGATGAAAAAGGGCTGGAGATTGATATCGAAACGCTTGCCACACTTCTGGGGGCACCAGTAGTTCCAATTGTGGGACGCAGTGGAGAAGGCATTGATGTCCTGAAGGAAAAAATTGTGCGGGTCGCTACAGAGCTCTCTACAAAATCTCGCCCCATTAATATCCCATACCAGAGAGATATTGAGAATGAGATAGAGAAAATCAGTAATCTTGTAAAACAGAGCAACAAAAATTTACATGAAATCCGCTGGATCGCTGTAAAACTTTTGGAATCTGATGAGCAAACTCGTGATGAAATCCGCGCTCTCAACTCGGGAGAGGCTATTCTCAAGCAGGTTGGGCAATCCATAGATCGTATTGAGCGATTGTTTAAAGATACTGGACGAGCAGTCATTTCCCATGCCCGTTATGGTTTTATCCAGGGTGCAGTTCGCGAATGTGTGATCGAAAAACTACAGGATTCGGTGGATTATAGCAGACGAATTGATCGCGTTATTACAAATCGCTGGTTGGGTCTTCCCATTTTTGGTCTGTTTATGTGGTTGATGTTTAAAATCACCTACGATCTGGGATCCTTTCCCATGGACTGGATCGACGCCGGCGTTGCATCACTGATGAACCTTATTTCAGGATTACTACCTGAGAGTATGTTTGCCAGTCTGGTGATAGATGGTGCGATAGGCGGAGTGGGTGCGATTGCCGTATTCCTGCCAAATATATTTATTCTGTTTTTTATCATCGCCATTTTGGAAGACTCAGGTTACATGGCTCGAGTTGCCTTTATCATGGATAGAGTGATGCACAATATAGGTTTGCATGGGAAAGCTTTCATTCCCATGGTCATGGGATTTGGTTGCAATGTACCCGCCATTATGGGAACCCGCATCCTCGAATCCAGGCGAGATCGTATCCTTACCGTTTTGATCAACCCTTTTATGAGCTGCTCAGCACGATTGCCTGTATATATTCTTGTCGCTGGTGCCTTTTTCCCTGAAAATGCAGCAACAGTCATCTTTTCTATGTATATTTTTGGAATTTTAGCTGCTATTGCCAGCGGAAAATTATTCAGCAAAACAATCCTGAAGGGAATGTCAAAGCCCTTTGTGCTTGAGCTGCCACCGTATCAAAGACCCACCATGCGTTCTTTAATTCTACATACCTGGGAACGCGGGTATCTGTTTATCCAGAAAATGGGAACAGTCATTCTCGTGGGATCAATTCTGATCTGGGTATTGGGTTATTTTCCCCGAAATGTTGAATTGGATCGGGATTACAGTGGTGAAAGAAAAATAGTCTCTCAGTCATATTCCCAGGATTTGTTTAAACTGACATTGAATTTCGAAACTTCAATCAAAAAGGATAGAGATTCCTATCATTCTGAAATGGTTGAGTATCCTGCAAGTACTGGCTACAAACAGCTGAAGGCTCAGTATGATTCCTTAAAAAGTCACATATCTGAAGCAGAGGCAAGTACGCTTTTTGCACTGAGGCAACAGGAAATGGGGGATATAACAGAGCGTAAATGGATCGGTAGGGTCGGCAAGGTGTTCGAACCTATCGTGGCACCTCTCGGGTTCACCTGGCGAGAAAGTGTGGCTTTGATCACAGGCTTTGTTGCCAAAGAGATTGTGGTTTCTACCTACGGGGTCTTGTTTGGTGTTGGAGACGATGTAGATGAGAAAAGTCATGGAGTTATTTCCGGGTTAAGAGCCTCTGGAATGACACCTTTAGTGGCCCTGGGTTTTCTAGTATTTACCCTTTTGTATACCCCTTGTTTGGCAACAGTAGCAGCCATAAAACGTGAAACGGGTACCTGGGCATATACTTTTTTCTCCATCGCATATTCATTGGTACTGGCTTATGGGATGGCCTTTGGAATCAATTATTTCGGGACAATGTTTCAATGGCTGAGTTGACAGATTTAATACTGGTTGGACTTTCAGTTGGGTTGGCTTTGTGGGCTGTAATCAAATATTTCATCAATTTGGGACGGCTACCCAAGGGACAGGCCATAAGCTGTTCAGGGTGTAACAGTGTGTGTCACGATGATATTATAGAAAATCCGACTTTGGAAGTGATTAACAAACTAAAAACTAAATAATTATGCTAATCAAGTCGAAATATGATTCAATTCGCGCATCGATTGAGCTTCAGAAATAAGTAATTTACACTTTAATACTTATGTGATCCGACCTCAAGATAATCATCGATCTGGTGAGCTACTTCTTTGATTAATTTGGTACGTTCCCGATGTTCAAGGAATGCGCTTTTAAAACCAGCAATGATAAAATCTTTAAAGTCCAACATGTTGAAGTTAAAGGTCTTATGGGCCAACATATATTCATCGACGAGGGTCACTCCACTAATCAGTCGATTGTCGGTATTCAGAGTGACTCTTATTCCATAGTCATGATAAAACCGGATAGGATGATTATTGATCTTATCAATAGAACCTGTTTGCAGATTGCTGGTGAGACAAAGCTCCAGACATATTCGGTGATCGTTGATATAGTTCATTAGATCACCGTCTTCGCGAAGTCGGGTTCCATGTCCGATTCGATTGGCTCCGCAGTAGTGGATTGCCTGATGGATTGAAGCCGGTCCATAGGCTTCGCCTGCATGCAGCGTCACATTCACATTGTTGTTTCTGATTAGGTAAAAAGCTTCAAGATGATCTTTGGCAGGGAAGTTTTCTTCTGTACCTGCCAGATCATAGCCGATGACCCCACGATATTTGTAAGCAATAGCTAATTCTGCCAATTGAATCGAAGTATCAATGGAAAAATTCCGAATGCCACACACAATGACACCCGTACTGATGTTGAATTCATTTTCAGCCAGTCGTAACCCAGAAATAACAGCATCAAGCGATTCCATAGGTGTCATTCCTCTATCCTGATGCAGGATAGGGGAATAGCGCACCTCAAGATGTCGTACATTTTCACTGGAGGCATCCTGGGCTAGCTCAAAGGCTGCCCTCTTCAGAGCTTCAGGTGTTTGAAGAACAGCAAGTGTAATCTTGAATTTATCGATATACTCTTCAAGGTTTTTTACTCTCCCTTGTACTGTTACCGCCTTGATAAGCTCATCGCGGTCAGTGGAAGGGAGATCAATTTTATCAGTTTTTGCCAGATCTAAAATCGTATCAATTCTTAATGAACCATCAAGATGACAATGAAGTTCTGGTTTTGGTAGTTCGAGCAGGAAGTCTCTACGGACTGGTTTCATTAATTTTCTCCAACTATAGTTCTGTCTGATTTTAAGGTAGTTAAAAACCAGATAGCGATGATAATCGTGAGAATAGGACCTAACCATCCGAAACCGGAAAATGTTGGCCACCAGTCTTTATCAGCTGTGATAAAAATAGGAATTGCTACCAGGATTCCCATGATGGCCTCTCCTGTAATCAACCCGGCTGCCAGTAAGAGACCCTTTTTCCTGCTAGCATCAGTAGCTCCCATTTTATCTCCAAAATGAGCCAACATACCCCCTACAAATATTGGGCTGGTAAGAGAAACAGGCAGGTAAATGCCAACTGCTACAGCCAGGATTGGAATCCTGAAATCCGAACCCAAACGTTCCTGACGAATGTCCAATCCAATAATAATCACACCCAGAATAGCTCCAATGATTACCATATCCCATGGCAGATTACCCTGAAAAACTCCTTCAGCAACGGCCTTCATCAATGTGGCCTGAGGTGCCGAAAGCGTAGGTGACCCAATCGTGTAGGCTGTATGCAGAATATCCAAAACAATTCCCAGTACTAAGGCTGCACTAATAACACCAATGACCTGCATGACTTGCTGTTTCCAGGGGGTGGCGCCAACAATATATCCTGTTTTCAAATCTTGAAGATTGTCACCACCAATTGCTGCAGCGTTACAGACCACAGCACCCACCATGATGGCAGCAGCGGCTCCCTGAAGTGACCCAGATCCAAGTATAGCTAACAACAGCAGGGATGCAAAAAGAACAGTTGCCACCGTTACGCCAGATATTGGATTGTTGGACGAACCCACAACACCTGCCATATATGCAGCAACTGCTGAGAAAAAGAATCCGAAAATCATCATGATAATCGTCATCAGAAAGGCTATGTCCGCGCTAGGTAAGATATCATTGTAGATCATGAAGACCGGTATCAAGAGAACGAGTAGAGCAATCCCAACATACTTGATTGGGATATCTCTTTCTTCACGTTTTATCTCAACTCCGCTCTCCAAAGTACTGTATGTTCTTAAGCTGGCCTGGATCCCGATGAGTAGAGGCTTGAACAATTTGATTAGCGACCAAATGCCACCCACCACCATAGCGCCAACACCCAAGTATCTGATTTTGGTGTCCCATATTGTACTCGCAGCTTCGAAGGCATCACCCTCAAAACCATATATAGCAGTGTATATAGGGATGGCAATAAACCAGGAGATCAGTCCACCAGCAAAAACCAGGATGCTTATATTGCGACCCACGATATAGCCCACCGATATTAGGGCAGGAGATAAATCAAAGCCAAAACCAAGCACAGAACGACCAAAATGAGTCGCACCCTCTAGAGCAGCATGCCAGAGTGCAAAACCCTGCTGAGCTAATTTCATCGTAGCTCCAATCACACTTGCCGAGGCTAACAATTTGAGTCCACCCTGGACCCCGTGTTCCGAATCGTTTTCTTTTGCATGCCCGGCACGCAGAACTGCCGCTGTGGCTATTCCCTCAGGATAAGTCAACTTGGCTTCAACAATTAAAGCTCGGCGTAAAGGAATTGTAAATAAGACACCGATTAAACCGCCTATCCCAGCAATCTTGGCGATTTCCAAATAATTAAAACTCTCCCAATAACCCATTAGTAATAAAGCGGGAATTGTGAATATGACTCCAGCTGCAAGCGATTCACCAGCTGAAGCTGCAGTTTGGACAATATTATCTTCAAGGATATTATGGTTTTTAAACATTCTTAAAACACCCATACTGATAACAGCAGCAGGAATTGAAGCCGAGGCAGTCATTCCTGCGAATAGTCCCAGGTAGGCATTCGCTCCGGCCAGCACCATGGACAATAGTATTCCGAGTATAATCGCTTTGGGTGTAATTTCAGGTAATGGCTTACTCACGTTAGTCCTTTCCATTTTTTGGATTAGCCACAAAGATAATGGAGATTGAAAATTGGGAAAGTTCTATTTGTAACGAAAACTGGATGGCTAGTCTTCTTGAAGCGTATTGCTGAATTTCTCCTTAACTCTATCAAAATAGGTTTGCCATTTGAGAGGGATCTCTTTGGATTGTAAAGAAAAAGTATGTCGGATACCACCTACACCTATTGAGATTGCGTTATGATAGTCCATGGTAAATATGGTTATGTTACTCATATCCCATGAATCAATAATTTCAGATTGGCGATAGAGGATAATGCGTTGATCCGTGAGGGCTAACCTAAGATCTTGTGACAGCTCAACACCCTTTTCTTCCACATATTCATCGACCATAGAGATCAAATAGATGTGTTCATCGGTATTTGTAGACAGTTGTGAATCATTTTCTGCAGCATGATTCAGCATGGAACTATTGATGCTGGATATCCATTCGATGAGAGTGAAAGATTTTTCGGATTTTACCTGGCTGAATAAATAATTGTCGCCCACTTTCCACACTGAACCACACGCATTGCATTTGATCATATTCTTCGAAACCACGGTAATTGAATCGTGGGTGTAACACTCATTGCATGCCCATAAAAAGTTATCCAGACCCCTGGTAATGTTATGAGTTTTAACACTCCGAAAGGTCTTGCTTGATGCAAAAATGGCATTCCTTATCAAAGCTTCCAACTCCAGAAGGTCACCTTGATTTTTAACAGGAATAACAGGTTTAAAGGTAACTGAAACCTTCCCCCGGCGCCGATTAGGAGCCCAACGCGGCCAAATCTCGTAGGCACCATCCAGATGGACCGGTAGGATTGGGACTTTACAGTGCTGGATCAGCTTGAGCGTTTCTTTCAAAATCGGAAGTGGCGAGCCATCAATGGATCGGCCACCTTCAGGGAAGATCCCTACGACCTGTCCCAAATTTATTTTTCGGATCATGGTTCGTATGGACTTAAGATCCTGTCTATGCCGCCTCATGGGAAAAGTGCCAATCCCCTGGAGCAGGAATCGCATTAAGGGGCTTGTGAACACATCTGCTGTCGTGACAAACTTTATCTCAAAAGGTGTAAATAATGCAAATAGAAAAGGATCCAGATAGCTTTCGTGGTTGGCAACAATTATAAAAGGTTTGTCATGGGGAATATGTTCGGATCCCCTATGCTTTAATCCAAACCAGTAACGAAAAAAAAGCATGCCTGAGAGCCATATCAACTGGGGGAGAAGCTTAATTTGCTGGTTTTCAGGAATCTTCATTTTCCAGGTTATAAATGGGGTAGTATCGATATACTGAGAGTACTGTTTTCCCAGGGATTTAACCAGGCGACGCTCATGGATGGACAAGATATAAAGAAATGCTATGAGCGCAGATCCCAGCCAGGTGAAAAAAGTAAGGGATGTAAATCCATAAAAGTGAATCATTATACCAAATAAATATATCCAGTAAAACCAAAGAAAAGGATGTCGGTTTCTAGCATAGAAACTGACATCTACAAGGCGTGTGGGAGAGGTCGAAAAGTGCGCATGTCGATCGCCAAATCTAAGGAGCAGCAGATCCGAAACCATGAGTCCAAAGAAACCTGAAAAAATGATAAAATAGGAGAGCGTTAGGGTGCTTGAGGATATGTTGGGGAATGGAAATAAGTCCTGAACCAGAATGATGGTCAGCGGCGGAATTGCTAATTTGAACAATAATCCGAGAAAATATTGTAAGCCGTTCAAGTGTTTTAGCATAGGTCTCATATTAATAGAAATTGATTAGAGTGGACATAATTTTACCATACGAAATATATTTGTGTTTACGGCTAATGACCTTGCCCATCGGCTTGATGCTTAATATATTCATCCTTCGGTTTACATAACGACGGAATAGTCTACTGTATTTACGGTAAAAAAACATTTTTAAAACATGATAGGGTTGGTGTGATACATTGGGAATCCCCAGAATGAAATTCGAAACTGAAATACAGAATGATACTCTTATTGTGAGAGTTCAAAATACAACCTTTGATATTAGAGGGGTAAAAGCATTTAAGCGTGATATCTTTCTAGCAATAGCAGAATCAGATTTTAAAAATATCGTTATCAATATGGAAAATGTTCGCATGGTTGATAGTACTGGACTGGGAGGATTGCTTTTTGCAAAGCGACAAGCTACGATAAAAGGTGGGGAATGTTATCTGGTCAAGCCACAACAGAAAATCATATCTTTGATTAAAATCTCAAAGTTAGGCGATGTCTTTAAGATCATCGAGAATGAGCAGGATGTTGGAAAAAGTGTGTCCCCGGTGAAACGAAATAAAAAAAGCGACTAAGGTCGCTTTTTTTATTTCGTACTTGTTTAAAGGTAAACAGGGACAACTAAAATCCGGAAG
>JABMPR010000228.1 GCA_013202895.1 bacterium
GCAGAGCCGGAAAACTATTGTAAAGATCCGGATTCATGGGTTGAGTGGGACGCGCTGATCGCGAAATGCCCGGGTTAGGATGCCATCGATCTTTTCGACCGCGCCCACAACATGGTGCTCCAGAAAAAACTCGCCCAACAAAATGAAACCAACCAAAATCTTTAAACCAGAAATATTTGCATCCACGATTCCGTTATGTTCTCTTCAATTTTCAGTAACACACGATCCAGGCAAGCAATATTGAATTTTACAAGTTAATAAAAATTGAAGATAATGCATGCAGTTGACTTAGAGTGAATTTCGCCACTATTTGAATATGCTCAATATATTTACTTGAATAATATATGATTTTCTGGAAAGCTGAAAGGAGATTAACCTGGAACTGAATCAGATAAGAGGCATATTACCACTTTGCTCTTTTTATAAAAAATTCGTGATGACCAAGGTTATTGGGAACAGGTTGATGTATATATACGTAAGCATTAACAAGCCGATATTAGCCATAGTATTTGTCCTAAATGTGTTAAAGAACATTACCCTGATTTAAAAATATAGGAAAAAGTACCACAACTATCAGTATTCAATTCCGACATTAGTGATACTCTAAGGTTTATCAATTTCACGGATTGTTGGATATCCTTATATGCAATAGGGTAGGAATTATGAAGAAAATATTAGTGCTTTTCAGTTTAATCTGGTGTTTTCCATCAATTTCCATTGCAGATACAATTACTTTAGTGGCGGACAAGTGGTGTCCCTATACTTGCTCCCCAAAAACAGTACAACCTGGGTATGTCGTAGAGATTTCCCGGATAGTTCATGAGAAAGCAGGACACAAATTATTATATAAACTCGTGCCTTGGCCCAGGGCAGTCAAAGAGGCAAGAAATGGAAAATATAATGGAATTATTGGATTTACGAAAAAAGATGTAGAGGGATTTATTAACACTGAAAATGAAGTGGGCATTGCTCAGGATGCATTTTTTGTCAAAAGCGGAGAGAGTTGGAAATATAGGGAATTATCTTCGCTTAAAGAAATTGAGGTAGTGGGTTACCCCAATGGTTATCACTATACCCCTGAGATTGATAAATATTTCCAGAAGGCCAACAACGTGGATGTAATTCCAGGTGATAATCCTATAAAACCTATGGTTAAAATGCTGTTGAAAGGTCGAATAAATACATTTCCAGAAAATGAAATGGTGGTAAAATATTTTCTCAAGCAGACAAATCAAACTGACAAATTGGCAATTGCTGGCGAATTTAACCGCAGCAACGTTTATGTGGGGTTTGGCCTTAATTCTCCTACCCATCAACGGGATATGAAGATTTTGTCAGACGGAATCCAAATGCTCCGAACTACAGGAGAGTTGGATAAGATTTTAGATCGTTATGGGATAAAGGATTGGCGATAATAATCATTCCGATATTGCTTTTTGATACATCAATCTTTATTCATTTTAGTTAACTATATTTGACAAGATTCTTAGATCTGAATTTTTCTGATATCTCCAACATCTCACAACCCACAGGGATAAAATTCAAATCTTCAATTTAGGCTGATTGATGATACCTGCCTTTTATGATGAAAAATTAAAGCCCTAAAATTTGATTGATTCGGGAACGCAATATACTATATACTCAATTGATTCGTGCGAAACAATTCATGTAAGTAACTTTCAATGCCAATCTTCTTAAACATTGACAATTATGGTTGATGTAGATGTCGTAGTCGTTGGGGCAGGCCCCGCAGGCACCAGTGTTTCTTATGACTTGTTATGTGAGAGGAAAACGGTAATTATTTTAGATCGTTTTGACTTTCCACGATTTAAGGCTTGTGCAGGGGGGTTAACAGTAAAAACTCTTAATGCCCTTAGATATTCTGTAGACTCAGTGATAAGGAAAAATTGTTATGATTTAATAATTGGAAAAGGTTATAAAACAACCATATCAATGTAGGGCTAATCACGAATGATACATCTATCAAGTTGACGGCGAACCTCTTGAGGCAATATTGTATCCAGAAACTAGGGATTGGAGAGATCAAAGAGATAGCAGCACATCATACCGGATTGAACGGCTGGCAATATCAGCCATATAATAAAAGAGTAGGTTTGATCGGTGATGCTGCCGGTTTAGTAGACCCCTTATTAGGTGAAGGAATTTATAACGCCGTAAGAAGTGGTCAGATTCTGGCGCAGTCAATAATCGAAGGAAAAAATGATGTATTAGCAACGATTTCTCTATTTTCTAAAGGTTTGAAGGAGGTGCAAAAGGATTTGTTAAGTTGTTATAAGACATCTTTCTGGTTTTATAAAATCCCAGCTATAGGATATGCGACGCTAACATTGCCTATAACAAGATACTTCCTCATGAAAGGATTTAGCAGGGGATGGACATTTAGCAAAATAAAGACAAATTCGTATAATTTATCATTTTGGAAGAGGGCTATCCGGGACATCCATAAATAAGCAAATAACTATCTTTAAAGCATGACTTATTTATCATCTATTTCATCCTTTTACCATTAAGCAGGAAACAATTTTTCTCACTACACTTAAGGCCGTTGGCGCAATATTCATCCCTACGACAAGGGCAGTTTATTCTGATTTCACACCACTTCATACTCAAAGACTACTTTCAAATTTTGCACAACAATAAACCACAACAACAGAAAGAAGTGTAATGCCTATAATAATAGACATTGACAGTCACTTCTCCTTTGTCCTGCTGGCACCTTGGTTGATTTCTTCTTTCCCTATGTCACCTACTGCAATGTCATGATCCAACTTCGCAGCAAGGCGTACCACTTCCTCTGGAGATTTCGCTTCTCGTACTTCACCGAGTCTTTTTCCAAATATCTTAATTATTTCTATTGCTATTATCACAATTCCCCTTCTTATCGTTTATCTATGCCAGCAAATCGACTATACTTCCCGGGTCAAGCTTGTGTACCTGTTCCTCCTGTAATTTATCGCTTTCTGAGTTAATTAATCCAACAGCTTCCACTACCGCCTTTTCAGCTTCATCTGCGTCCTTAATTTCACTGCTACCCTGATAGCCCTCGATTGAACGCCGGGATGAGCTCTCAATTTCGACTGTGTCTTCTGTGTTTTTAGCAGTACCTGAATCGTAGTCTTGAGACTTTTCGGTTTTAACTTGCCGCTTCTCTAAATTAGGTTGCTCAAACTCCTTTTGAATGACACTAAGATTTTGAATTGAATTGCTTATGGTTGTGCTCATGTATTTACCTCCTTGTTAAGATCA
>JABMPR010000229.1 GCA_013202895.1 bacterium
CGGGGAATATTTAATAATGTCCTGGATTATGAGTTGCCTGAAGTTTTCCCTCGCATGAGTTATCAGGAAGCCCTGGAAACCTATGGGAGTGACAAACCGGATACGCGTTTTGAACTGCCTCTGCTTGAGTGTGCGTCCTATGCTGAAAAAACCGACTTTGCTGTATTCAAAGACAACCTTGAAGCCGGGGGTCGAATCAAGGCGCTGATCCTCAAGAATGCTGCAGATAAATACTCACGTAAAGTCACTGATGGATTAACCGATTGGCTAAAAACTTATTATGGCATAAAAGGATTGGCATTTTTCAAGCTTGATCAGGCTGCATTTGCAGGTGGGATAAGCAAGTTTTTTACTGAGGATCTTCAGAAGGAGATGATCAGAGATCTTGGATTAGAACATAATGATATCATGTTTTTTGTATCCGATACACAAGCCAGAACCCTCCAATCTTTGGGTGCTCTACGTCTTGAATTGGCAAAACGAGAGGACCTGATTCCGCAAGGGGTAATAAAACCCTTATTCATTCTGGATTTTCCGCTACTCGATTGGGATGAGGAAAGTAAACGCTTTGTTGCAATGCATCATCCATTCACGTCACCAAATCCAGAAGATGAAGCACTCATGGCGAGTGATCCTGCCCGTGTTCGTGCGCGGGCTTATGATCTGGTAATCAACGGTTATGAAATTGCAGGTGGATCTATCAGGATTCACACTCAGGAAATGCAGCGTCGGATGTTTGAACTTATCGGTATGGATGAAGAAGAAGCCAACGCTCGGTTTGGGTTTTTACTCAAAGCGTTCAAATATGGTGCCCCACCCCATGGCGGGATAGCTTTTGGGTTTGACCGTCTCATCATGATCCTGGGTGGAACAGAAAATATCCGAGATGTAATAGCCTTTCCAAAAACTACATCGGCGGCTTCACTCATGGATGAAGCGCCCTCCATTGTTGATACCAATCAACTTCGGGATTTGCATATCAAACTGATTGAAGAGTAAATATCAATTCTGATTCAACACCATTTTATGTTTAAAGGCATTATCAGGTTGCCGGATCTTTTTTAAGGAGTGAAAATCCATTTTACTGTAACTTTTTGGTGATTTGTACAACTCACTAATTTTAAGCATATTGTCGTATAAATCTGGGGAAAAACATGATTAGTACAGCTGGCATCACAATCCGTCTTATCATCACTTTTATCTTGATGACCTGTTCATTGACTGCTCAATACTGGCAACAATATGTGGAATATGAAATGGAGGTCGTCCTGGATGCTGAAGCAAAGACTCTAACTGCACGATCAGATCTTTTATATGTAAATCATTCACCAGATTCTCTGGATCATGTATCAATGCACCTCTATCCTAATGCCTTCAATGCAGGAACTATCGCCGAAGAGGTTTGGGCTGAATACGGTGAACCTATACCTTCAGATAAAGGCTGGACCGGGATAAAAATCGCTGGGGTCCTAAGTGACTCACTGAATATGGAATTTATTATCCGCGACGATAGTATACTTGATATACTGCTAAACCGAATGCTTGCTCCCGGTGATTCCCTCTACTTTTCGCTGGATTGGACCTCAATTATCCATCCCCATATTGACCGCTCGGGTTGGAAGGACCAGCAATTTGATTTTGCTCAATGGTATCCAAAATTTGTGGTGTATGATGAAAACGGCTGGCATGACGATCCTTTTGGTGATTGGGGTGAATTTTATGGAGAATTTGGAAACTTCACTGTTCATCTGGATGTCCCGGCCGATCAGATCATTGGAGCCACTGGGGTCGTCGTATCAGGTGATCCCGGCTGGAGTGAAGTGGCAGTGGACACCTCCCAATCCTGGAGTAAGTGGCTGGAAAAATTTGAGGAGGAGCGAGCGGCAGATCTTAGTGCTCAAGATACATCCGCCAGACGCAGAGTAAGTTTTTATGCCGAAAATGTCCATGATTTTGCCTGGACCTGTTCACCTGATTTTGTTTATGAGCATGCTTCCTGGGAAGGAATTGATGTTCACTCCCTTTTTACCATAGATGTAGGTGAAACCTGGACAAAGGATGTCGCTGAAGATGGTGTGGCTTCGATTCGCTGGCTTTCAGAGAAATTTGGCTTATACCCCTGGCCTCAGATTACCATTACAAAAGCCCTGTTAAGTGGAGGTATGGAATATCCCATGCTCATCATGGATGCTACCGAAAGCGAAGGGCTGATCGTTCACGAAATAGGTCACAATTGGTTTTTTGGTATCTTTGGGAATGATGAACTAGATGATGCCTGGTTGGATGAAGGTTTTACCTCTTTTCAAACTCTCTGGTATATGGAAAACTTTTATCCTGAAAATGGATACGATCTAAGCCGAAAAAAAATCACCCCTTTCGAAGCTGAGCATCTACCACGGCAAATGTTCCTGGAAACAGATTATAAACCGGTTATCAGCTATATGACATCTGCAATGAACGAACCCATCGCAACTCACAGTTATGATTTTTCCAATTATGGGTCGTACCGCAATAATGTCTATGACAAGACCAGTATTATGCTCCATTCCTTAAAAGCATATCTTGGAGAGGAGAAATTTCTGGCAGGTATGCAATTGTATTTTGATCGCTGGGCTTTAAAACACGTCACCGAGGACCGCTTTATCAAAGCCATGGAAGACGGTAGCGCTACAGAACTTGACTGGTTTTTTGATCAATGGCTGCATACGACGAAATATGTGGATTATGAGTTAGTTGACTGGACGGTTCAGGCTCTTGATGAAGGTTACTATAAAACTCAGATCGAGATATATAATAAGGGTGGTATGTTTGCTCCAATGTCAGCTACGGTTTATGGTGCCCAGGGCCAGACTAGCTCTGCGCAGCCAAAAGAATTCATACACCGCAGAGCTGTAAGCATTGAGCTTGAATCTGATTTTCGACCTACACGTGTTTTTATCGATGCCGAGAATACTTTTTATGATGTAGATCGACGAAATAATGATTCTCAAAGAAAACTGGCCTGGCGCTACAATTATAAAGGCTGGGATGCCTATCCAGATGATCGTAATCTTTATCTGTGGAAACCACAGTTTGGGTTTAGTGATGATCACGGCTTAAGTCTGGGGTTACGCGTAGATCAGGTCTACCGTAATAAAGGGGATTTCATCACCCTCGAGCTGGATCACAATCTGACATCGGGTAATCCCGATGCAGCATTTGCCTTTAAGCGCGGGCAACTCGGGATTCCATATAAAGCCATCTGGTCTGGTTCGGCAACAAGCTGGCGGTCAATGACTTACGCAAATCTGGAGTATGAAATTAAATGGGCAAAGGTTTTCTGGAGAAATCCGATCCATTATGTCACCATTAAGGCAGACTATACTGATGCCGAGTATTCAGAAATTGGAGGTCTAGATCAGAGCAGTTTCAGCACTCTGGGATTACAATATGAGCTCCAAAATAAGCTATTTAGGGGAAATCTGGGAATCAGTGCTCGCACCAATTTTTCGCCGGGAGGCCTGGGTCGTTACGGAGAGGATTTTAGCCAATTCGCGTTTATGGCTAATTGGGCCAGAAATTTCAGCTATTTAAACTTTAATAACCGCACCAATTATATCGCCCATTATGGCAATACTCCGGATATAGTAAAAGGTCGAGTTGCCACAGTCGATTCCCGGAGTACCTATCTAAATCGAGCCGCCTCCAGCTTGCACCATACCAGCGGTATTGATATGATCGGAACCCGCTATTATCTCGCCGGTGGTGGGAGGATGCGGGCATATTCCGATTCACTTGATAAACCAGTGAATTATCTCTGGTCAAATAATCTCGATTTAAAATTTAAAGCCGGCCAGTTCGGTATTGAAAAACTCGAATTTGGTGCATTTATGGATGCAGGACAATCCTCCAATGATGCAGTTACCTGGGATGTATTGGCGGATGTGGGTCTAAGTCTCATATATAAACCACAATGGAAACGAACTAACTGGCTTTCGACATTTTTCCGTCCTATGCAACTGAAGCTTGAGTTTCCGCTGGCACGTTACGAGAATGACGAATGGGTCAATACGCTTTCAAACAATTTATGGGTATTCACGCTATCCAATTAATCCAAAAGGAAAAATCTATGCAAACCAGATTATTTAGCATCTTGCTTCTTCTCATCACGATGAGTAATGGTCTTAGTCAGGATCGATATGATCAGGTGCGGATCTGGTCTGAAAACACATCAGCAACCATAAATGAATTGTTACGGCTTGGGATTGACCCCGAAGGTTTGGAAGTTCGACCCGGTGTCTATGTTGATGTTATTCTGGATCAGAGAGAAAAGGAACAGGTCTTGGATCTGGGGCTGACCTCTGAAGATTTAATTGTTGATCTGAGTGCTTACTATGAATCTCGACTCACTCAGGGACTGGATCGTGAATTTGGATATGGCAGTATGGGGGGCTATTACACTTTGGATGAGGTGATTGCTTTTATGGATTCACTCCATGTTGAGTTCCCACAAATCATCTCAGCCAAGGATAGTATTGGCAGCAGTTATGAAGGCCGTGCTATCTGGGCCTTTAAGATATCTGATAATCATGAAGTAGACGAAGATGAGCCGGAACTCTTTTACAATTCTTTGATTCATGCACGTGAACCGGCCGCCATGATGACGATTATGCATTATGCCTGGCAGTTGGCTGACAATTACAATGTTGACCCAATCATGACTTATCTGGTCAATGAGCGTGAGATGTGGTTTGTCCCGGTGATCAATCCTGATGGCTATGCCTTTAATGAATTCACCAACCCCAACGGGGGTGGCATGCAGAGAAAAAATAGACGACCAGGTTGCGCCAGTTCTCCAGGCGTTGACCTAAACCGCAATTGGGGGTTTCAGTGGGGTTACGATGATATCGGTTCAAGCTCGGATGCCTGTGGAGCCACCTACCGTGGTACATCCGCTTTTTCCGAACCTGAGACCCAGGCTATCAGAGATTTTGTGCGGGAACATGATTTTCAAACCGTATTCAATTACCATAGTTATGGCAATCTATTAATTCGACCCTTTGGATATAATCCAGATCAACCTCTCCCGGAGCCGGAAGGAGCTACATACATGGAACTGGGTCCTGATCTTGTTACAGAAAACAATTATCTCTTTGGTACTGGTATTGAAACTGTGGGTTACACAACCAATGGTGATGCCGTTGATTATATGTTTGGTGAATTAGGAATTATCAATTTTACACCTGAAGTCGGTGCTTGGGCTGAAGGTGGATTCTGGCCACCCACAGACATGATCTATGAACTGGCAGAGGAAAATCTCAGTATGAATATTCATCTAGCTGGTGTAGCAGGAAATTGGATCCGGCTTGAGAACTTGGAATTACTGACATCTGATCCCATTGAATATGGTAGTATTGTTCCCTGTCAATTAAACGTTCGTAACAAGGGGCTTGGGACTGAAACCAGAAATGTGACTTTACATCTCAGTTCGCCTGACGAAAGTATAATTCCGTCGGTTGCCAGTTTTGATCTTTCAGAATTAGCTCCACAAACGAGTATTGATCTCGGTCTGAGCGGCCTGACATTCGAAGTACAGACAGAGGCTGGTGAACTGGCTCAACTTGTCCTAAGTATCAACGTAGAAGATCAGTACACCATAGCAGATACGTTTTTTTGGAGCATCGGCGGACCGGATACAGTGTTCACTGATGGTCTGGAAGCTGGATTCGGTCTTTGGAGTTCGGACAGCTGGGATATCGTCTCAGATGCATATGAGGGAGCCCTGGCAATGAACGAATCGCCCTCCGGTAATTATTCTGCTTTGTCAACCTTAGAAGTTGAGCTGACGAGTCCAATTGACCTGAGGGGTTATACCACACCAGTCCTGAACTTCGTCGCCAAATGGGATATTGAAATCAACTATGATTTTTGTCAGGTAGTTGCTTCTGATGATGGCGGTGCTACTTGGACTGCGCTTGCAGGAGAGTACACTGTGCTAGGAAATGGAGCAACTGTTCAACCAATCGGTGAACCGGGATATCATGGTATCCAGGATTGGGTTGAGGAAACCATCTCTTTGGACGCCTATGCTGACCAACCTTCTGTCCTCATTGGATTCAGGCTTTTGAGCGATACTCTATATGAAGGAGATGGCTTTGTTGTTGATAACATTATTGTGCGAGGATGGGGACTTGGGTTTCATCCTGGTGATATCACTCGCGATGGTCTGATCGACATTGCCGATGGAATATTATTATTGCTCTGGATCATTGAGAATGAAGGTCTTGAAGGAGATGCTCTGGAGCTTTCAGATTTGAATATGGACTCAAACGTAGATGTTATGGATATGATTTTATTGGTTGAGATCATTTTGTTTAATTGAGAAAGTTTCCGTTGGCAATATTCACCATACATAATAATTGAATCTTTTTCACATCTGAGTTAAACACTATTTGTATTCCCCAAAGTCGCCATTATATATTCGTCGGTTTATCTGAGGTGGTGGGAAGTATTAGGGGAGAACGCGAATACGGTGCGCCTTTTAGGTTTAATTTGCATAAATCTATTATTTATAGGCTGTTTGTCTAACACTCCTTCTGTTAGCCAGGAATCTCCCGACTCAAACGCCAGTATTACCATTCAAATTGCAGATAGTATCTGGTCTCTCAGGGCGGATACGGCTATAGCCCGTCAGGTGCTGCGTGCCTATTTACAATTATCGGAGTTAAATCCTGCCTCAATATCTCTTTGGTCAAAATTATCAAGAACATATTATTATTATGGTCAATATCTTACCAGCGATCCAACACAACGTGACAGCTTGTTCATGCGTGGATATGAAGCGAGTCAGTCAATTTTAAATGAGAACATTGAATATCGTAATCTACTATTTTCCACCGGGGATGAGAACATGGCTATCAGAGGTTTGGATGAGAATTACCTCGATGCACTTTACTGGGGGATGGCAAATTATGGTCAATGGCTCAGTACGAAAGGGTCAATTGTCCGTCTTGGTCATCGAGACCTGATCTGGACTACCCTTGAGCATGTTCATGATCTCGATTCCAGCTACTATTATGGAGCATATTATAGGTTCAAAGGGGCCCTGCTAGCCCGTGATCCAGAAAACCAGAACGATACATTGGCCATCAAGGAAGCCTTTGAAACGGCCATCGAAATAGCACCGAATTATCTTGGAAATTATACACTCATGGCTCAGTATTATTGTCCCTTGATCAATGATAAAGATCTTTTCTATACCTTACTGACTACAGTTGTCACATCCAGCTCACTAAAGTCTTTACCCTATCACTCTGAAAACTTATATGAAAAGAATTTAGCCGAAAGATTAATGGTCAAAGCTGAAAAGGAAAACTGGTTTAATTAATGAAAACATTTCGCGCAGAGAGACACAGAAAAAACGCAACAACTCAGGTATTCCTGACACTTATTATTTTGTTGGCCTCAATTGCATTGCTAAAGTTTTTTCCTGACGGGGGTAAAGCGGGCAGAACTAATCAGCAACAAACAAACTGGGAATCTTCAGTAGTAAAACTTCCCTGATTGTTTTGCTAGTTTTGAATCGCCTTGGCTGGTCTGAATCGTTACAGGCTATGACGCTGCACTTCAACTAAATATTAATTAAGCTATATTCGAAATGGAGGATTTTCCATATTCTCCAGATATTTTTTCAACTTTATCTCGTCTATGAAATAGACTGGGCTAGCGCTCAAATCAGCCGCAATTCCCTGATAAACAGCTGATTTAAAATACTGCCTGAGCTGACTCTGTAATGGTATGATCTGTTTTCGGGGTTGCCAGTCAAATGGCTCACCGGATTCGCGATGGACAATTGCCCCCGTAGCTCCCGCCCAGGCAATCATGGAGAGTCTGTATTTCTTCCAGAGATCGTGGGCAGCCTGAGTCATATGTGCCTGCATGTGTGGACTAAGAAAGAGGAAGCGCTTGCTGAAAAGCAGCCCCGTGTGGAAATGCTCGGGAATATTGATAATCCCTTCAACCTGCAGGTGGCGGCCCATGAGCGTAAACAGTGCCATTAATTCATCTCCCAGACCTAGCCCCGGGTATTCCTGTCCTGGTAAGCGTGGTCGGCGGTGGGTGAATTTTGCCTTGGGATTTTGCAACATAAGCCATTCGATCATCAAGACCTTCAGGGATTTTGGATAAAGAAATTCTGAATCTTCTTCCCGGGGAATAAGATGCTGATAGCGAGCCACAAACTCCATGATGATGTGATCACGATCTTTTTGACCCCCATAGTAGATGGTCAGTGTATGCCGAAATGGGTCCTTTGTATCAATTCCAACAACCAACTTACGCAGATCCAAATGGCGGGCTTGTCGATCAAGACCGAATCGTTCCATCATGAATTTTATTCCATCTCTGGAATATTTTCCAAGAAAGAGATCGGTGGTGTTAGTCTGTGCTCCACTGCTGAACAAATCGTCCCAGCTCAGATCTTCCTGAGTAAAATTAGCCACAAGATCGAGAGGGGAAATCCCCCTGGCTATCCGACGATATTTACGATCAAAGCGATTCATAGCTGCCGAGTACAAGTTATCCTAAAAACTAAAGCTTAATGCCAGATTAAGATTTGAAAAATCTTCCAATTCTTTAAATCGATTTTCTGGCTCATCACCACCAATAAAATATCCAAGTGTGGCATCCAGGTTTAAACCGTCTGAGATGGAATAACTCGCTCCAAGATTTGTCATGTATCCAGTTTCTTCCAGATTAACCATGAGCATCCCCTTCAACTCCAGACTGTTATTATACACGGTAGCCATAGTTGACAATATCACGACCTGGTTTGAGATCATTGCAAAAGGGGTACCAAGGCCTGGTGTAAAATTATCAGTATCCAACTCTTGGGGTTGACTGGGATTGGCTGGATTTGCCAAAAGTCCTTGAGCCGTGCTGACTTTTGTGCCTAATAATTGACCCATAAAACTGACCTGATTGGCAAACTCATATTCTACCTGTAATACATATTGGAAATATTCAGCCTCAACTGGAAAAGTGAGAAAATCCTCAGGATCAGGATCAGGCGATTCAGTTGAAAACATGGCTCCTTCACCCCTAAGTGTCCAATTGCCTGGGAAGGCTACAAAATCCAACCCTATTACATTAGTATTGCGATAACCAAAACGAGGAATGACGGCCCCGGCATAGGGGTTCTCCATTTTCAATAGTGAAAAAAGATGATCATGCCCCTTCAAATAGGAAAAAGATACATCCGCTGAATTGAAAGCACGCTGTATCCTGATTCCATATTCCGATGCTGATTCTACATCAAGGTAAGACTCAGGTTCGAAGGGAAAAGAGATCGGGAATTCAGGTTCATCAAAGGGTAATCTATTTGCCAGATGCTCAGGGGTGAATACTGCTTCAGCCTGCCAATCTTCGTAATAGGTTTTTGCTAAAATCCCCAGATTACCCAGCTTACGGTCGGTGCCCGTTAGAAACATATAGTAGAAATCATAGGGTGAGAGATTATCTGTAGGATTATTTGCGTCAGCAGATCCCCAGGCATGGATCATCTTTCCAGCCTTGATCTCGCCAAAGCTGGGATACCATGCGAAAAAGGCTTCCCTGAGTTCAAACATATCTGTTGAATACTCTGGATCTTTCCAGCGCGTTTCGATGGAGGTGACTGTTTTTAGCTCGAAATCACCTATTGAGTAATTCAATGAAACATTTCCCAATCGAAAGGGCAGATCAATAAGCTCGGCATTGCTGATCCTGAACATGGCACCTGGCATAATTTCACCGCTGAGATTGAATTGACCAAAAGCCAGTCCTGTAAGTATAAAGAATAGTGTAATCCTGGTAAGTCGCGTATTTATCATTTCAAATCCTTGAAATTGTATTAGGAATTTATCGAGGCATCCGCTTCAGATTTTTTTCCTGGAATAGATCTTCTTCAACACCAGTGTCTACCTCAATATTGGTAAATTTTAAACGGGTGCTATGCTGCTTTTGAACATTTTCAACATAAATTTCTAAAGGGAGATCATAGGATTTCTGCTTGGTATATTTCATAACCCTGCGCTTTAATAGCTGGTCACGCATATCATAAGCCTCGTCTAAAATTCCAACCAGGTCTGCCTTACTAACATAAGTGACGAAGCGTTTATAGGTTCTAGTGACGCCTTCCTTGGGAATGCTTTCCAGAATATGACAGTCAATACCATCAACTGTTTTCTCACCTTTTAATTCATAAGTGTATTCGTCCAATTCACGAGATGTCATATCTTCATAGCTGAGATCAGAACCCATGAATGAATCGGCTTTCTTTTTGGAAGATATGCGGCGAACTTTTTTGAAGGCAGGCAACCATAAACGCATTTCATCGTCTTTATCGGTATGCTCTATCTTGAGGAAGGCAACCCCTTTGTCGTCTGCAGGGGAGAGGAACCAAATGATTTGTTGGCGATTATCATCGGCAGAAATTGAGCGGATGGTCGACTCTCTCGTTTTTCCCTGCTTGTTTGTGAGAACCATGGTCATGTTGGATTTCATATCTTTGGGAGACGCTTTGTC
>JABMPR010000230.1 GCA_013202895.1 bacterium
GATCTGTATAGTTTATCTTTTCCAAACCTTTACCCTCTCTGATTTTCCGGGCTACAAAGATGGATGAAATAGTAGCCGTAAAGAATGAGATCAACGCCAATGAAAAGAACATCATAATGGATGCCGCAACACGGGCTGCCGGGGATGTCGGTGAAAAGTCACCATACCCAACAGTTGTCATGGTTACCCAGGCCCAGTAAAAAGCATCAAAGATGGAGGTGATGTTACGTTTTTCCGAGAAGGAGTCTAGAAATGGGACAGTTATAGCACCCATAGATAGGATGATCCAGAGGATGCCGATAAGCCCCATCACGCCTTCTTCGCGGAGCCGTTTGAGCCAGCTAATCATTTTATGGAGAATCTTCATTCGTCCTAAACTAAGTCAAAAGGCGGAATGTTGAAGAATTATTGTTTAAATGAGGGCAGCTAACTCTTGGCATTTTACATTCAGTTGTTAACCTTAAGAGAATTTCAATTACTCTGGTGAAATGGTTTGAGGAGAAGACTATGGCCGATTTGAGTCCAAAGTCCGTTGTGGAGGCCTGGGTAAAAGCTTTCAACCGGGGAGATTTTGACGCAATAGCCTCTTTTTATGGCGACAATGCAGTCAACCACCAAGTACCCGAAAAGCCGATAGTGGGTCGGACCGCTATCAGGCTAATGTTTGAAACAGAATTTTCGGCTGTTGCGATGACCTGCATTGTCGAAAATATTTTTGAAGATGGTGAGTGGGCAATTCTGGAATGGCGTGACCCGCTGGGATTAAGGGGCTGCGGTTTTTTTCATATCGTTGCTGATAAGATTCATTTTCAGCGCGGTTATTGGGATAAACTCACCTTTTTACGGCAGCATGGTTTACCCCTGCCCCTTGTATAGCGTGGATGCGTCGATCTTAATCATTTCAAATCCAAAAACTTTTGATAGTTGCCCTAATTCATTCAATTTTACGCTCTCTTGATGGGACTGTGTCGGAACTAAAGGAATAGTTTGTTCTTTTTTCTTTTTTATAATAGAAGCTAATATGCATGCCCTTATAGTTTTTATCTTTTTATGCTTTCTAGCAATTTCTTGCACAAGAACCAATTGGTCAAATCAGGCTGTTCCGAAAATCGAACCTCCTCGACCCAACATCATTTTCATCATGACCGATGATCATACCAAACAGGCGATGAGTTGCTATAATAGCCTGATCAATGAAACTCCAAATCTGGACCGAATTGCCAAGGGTGGGGTCAAATTTCTCAATAGTTTCTGCACAAATTCAATTTGCGCACCCAGTAGAGCGGTAGCACTTACGGGCAAGTTTAGCCACATAAATGGATTGCGAGATAACCGTGACACCTTTGATGGCAGCCAAATTACCTTTCCAAAGCTGCTCAAGGATGCTGGGTATCGTACAGCGGTCATCGGAAAATGGCACTTGAAATCAGAGCCCACTGGTTTTGATACCTGGCGGATCTTGCCTGGTCAGGGCGCCTATTACAATCCAAGCTTTATTGAAAATGGAGATACTACAAAATATGAAGGATATGTTACCAACTTGATTACAGATTTTGCCCTGGAAACCCTGGATGAATTTGGTCAGGATGATCCCTTCTGTATGCTGTATTTCCATAAGGCTCCCCATCGAAACTGGATGCCGGATACCAGCCATCTCGCTCTCTATGACAGTGTGGATATTCCCCTGCCTGAAACTTTTTTTGATGACTACAAAACCAGAACTCAAACGGCTGGCGAACAGGATATGGAGGTCATGAATTTATACAATACCTTCGACATGAAAATTCATCAGGCAGAGGGCGAAGAACATTATTCTGGCGGAAACAAAGTCTTTAAGACTCGAGCTCGGCAGTTATGGCAAAGCAGTTATAACTCGCTTACCGCTGAACAACAAGCTGCCTGGGATGCAGCCTATGAGCCAAAAAACCAGGCTTTTCTTGAAGCAAAACTAAGCGGTCAGGATCTGGCAAAATGGAAATATCAACGCTATATAAAAGATTATTTACGCTGTGTGGCATCTGTTGATGAGAATGTAGGACGCCTTCTGGATTATCTTGAAGAAAAGGGTTTAGCTGAAAACACCATTGTTATCTACACCTCCGACCAGGGGTTTTATCTGGGTGAGCATGGTTGGTATGACAAACGATTTATGTATGAGGAGTCACTTGGTATACCCCTGCTTGTTCGCTACCCTCAGGAGATAAAACCAGGCAGCACTGCAGATGAGATGGTCATGAATCTGGATTTTTGTCCCACCATTCTTGACTATGCCGGTGTGGATATTCCAGAGGCTGTTCAAGGTAAATCCTTAAGACCCATTTTGAAGGGTGAAACACCCGGGCAGTGGCGTGAAGAAATTTATTATCACTATTATGAATACCCCCATGGCTGGCATGATGTAAAAAAGCATTATGGGATTAGAACAAAAACGCACAAACTGATCCAATTCTATGGCGAAATCGAGACTCGAGAACTTTTTGACCTTGTGAGAGACCCGCATGAGTTAAATAATGTTTATAACCATCCTGATTATTCTCAGATCCAAAATGACCTGGAAAACAATCTGTTAGCATTACGGGCAAAGTATCAGGATAACAATTAGGGGTAACTTTATAAAAAATGATCCTCTTTAACTTATTTTCATTTCTCGTCATTTTAGCTTGTTCCATCCTACTGTTTTCCGGTGTAAAGATGTTGGAGGATTTAGAATTCCGCGCTCTTGCTATAGTTTTAAGCGTCGTTGGTGTTGGCTATTTTCTGGTCATCTGGTTTCAGGTAGATGATTGGCTGGTAAATGATGTTGTCATTATTTCGTGTGCTCTAATCTTGGGGCGGATAATCGGTTTAGCTCTGAGTTCCAGGGCAGCAGTCATCGTTTTTTGCTTGATCGCAGCTTTGGCAGATAGCTTTGCCTATGTAAACGGCCTAACCAACATGATTATTGAATCTTACAGCAGCGGTGAAATTCAACTTCTGGCTTATTTTTCCATAACGGCTCCCTTCGGTGGTGCAGAACCTCCATTTATAGGTTTAGGAGATCTTATCGTATTAACCACTCTGTTTTCTGGATTGAATCCTGAAGGAGAAACTGGCAAGGGTGCTTTTTTTGCACCGTTCAGTGGATTAATCCTGGCAAGTACAGTCGGTTTAATCTTTGGTGGATTTCCCAGCGTGCCATTCATTGCAGCAACGACCATCATCTATGTTGGGTTTCGGCAGTGACATAATTTCACTCGTTTTTGAGACACAATACATTCACAGATAAAAAAGCAGCTCTTGAGCGAGTTAAAGAGGTGGTAAACGATGAGGGGTAGTTACCTCGATGAACTTGTCTATAAAATTTCTTCAACAATTTTGGGGGAATTTAAATGAACCTTAAAGTCCTTTTGTCGGAGAAATACAGATTCCTGCCATTTTTTAGATTTAGGCAAATTTTCTTTTATAAACGAAACAGATCCAGCGTTAAATCAATTTTTCTAGCTCTTAGTCAGCTATTTATTTTTGTAATATTTCCCCAGGCTTACGCCAGCGACATAATCCCACTAAATGACACTGAAAAGCAAATCGTAGACCGGGGCCAGCTCGTCGTCCGAGAGCTAGACCAATCCCTGGAAAGCGGAAATACTTTTGAAGTGATCGGATTAATGCATGCCCCCCGAAAGGATATCGTGGAAGTCCTGATAGATTATAAGGCATATTCTGAATTCATGCCGCATGTCAGCAAGGTGGAAACTGTGGAAAACAGGGGGAATCAGTCGGTGCTTAATTTTATCCTCGAGTTACCCCTGAATTATGAAAAAAAATATCGTATTAGCATTAGCCTTTCTGAGCCTGATATGCACACTTCCCGCATCGAATGGCACTCTATAGATTGGCCGGGTTTAACTCCAGTTGAAACCATTAAAGAAACGACAGGTTATTGGTTGGTATATGAAAAAACAGCCGACACATCTCTTGTGCTGCACCATGTTTACACTGATCCGGGACCCATCCCTTTTGGTTTGGGATGGATAATTGAAATCTTAACTAAAACCAGCGTGCCTAAGGCTTTATCGCAAACCAGGACACGGGTAGAGAAAGCCGAATCATTAAAGACCCCTTAAAACGTTTGTCAAAAATCGATTATCATCTTTTTTATGTAGATTTATTCTAAGGATTTATTACGTTCCACACAGCACAGACTCACAATGAGTGAGCTGTGACGGTTGAAAAGAGTATGTTTTTAAAAAAATGCGGACTTGATCAATGAGACAGGTACCGGGAGAAAACGTTATAACACCTTATCTGATAATCGGTAATGGCCGGTTAGCATCCCACATCAGCTATTATTTTCAATTACTCGAGATACCATTTCTTCGGTGGTGGCGGGATTCCGGCTTTGATCTTGGTCAGTTGATTTCTAAAAGTTCAAAAGCATTGGTGCTTATTAGCGATGATGCTATTGAACCATTTATCCGTCAGAACCAGCAAACAAATAACACACTACTCTGGATTCATTGTTCTGGTCTGTTGGACACGCCTCTCGCCCACAGCGCTCACCCCCTCATGACTTTTTCAGATTCTCTTTATGGTCTGGAAACCTATAAGAAAACTCCCTTTGTAACCGTTGCAGGTGCAACAAGCTTCCCTGGGCTCTTTCCCGAATTATCCAATCCATTCACTGAAATCCCGGCCGGACAGAAAGCCTTTTACCATGCCTGGTGCAGTCTGGCGGGAAACTCAACCAGCATGCTCTGGCAGGAGCTTTTTAGTCGAATGGAGCAAGAATTGGGAATTTCTCGAGAAATGCTATACCCCTTTTTAAATCAGACGGTAAAAAATCTGCAACAATCCAAAGCCGCTCTCACGGGTCCACTTACGAGAGGGGATGAAAAATCTATTCAAGCTCACCAATCGAGCTTAAAAAATGATCCCTTTCTCAATGTTTATCGGGCATTTATATCTGTTTATCAATCGAGTCAAAAGACAGGAGTCAAACCTTGAAAACGATTACCGGTTTTCAACGCTTAAAAGAGCGACAGGAGCCAATAACTCTGGTAACCTGTTATGATTTCACCTCGGCCAGAATTGTGAATGAAACCTCGATTGATGCCATTCTGGTAGGTGATAGCGCAGCCATGGTGATGCATGGCTATGATAGCACTATCAATGCTAATATCGACATGCTAGAATATCATGTTGCCGCTGTGCGGAAGGGAGCGCCCGATAAGTTTCTCATCACTGACATGCCCTTTTTAGCTCATCGCAAAAGTCTTGAGTCCACAATGATTGTCGTGGAAAAACTTATCAAGTCTGGTGCCCAGGCAGTCAAGCTTGAAGGGTTTGATGCGAGTTATGATCATATCTCGCATATCGTCCATTCTGGTGTTCCAGTAATGGGGCATCTGGGGCTGACCCCTCAGTCTGTGCATGAGTTTGGTGGCTACACCCTCCAGGGCAAGGGGGGTGACGCCGAAGAACAATTAATGCAGGACGCTATTAAATTACAGGCTGCGGGATGTTTCAGTCTGGTCCTGGAATTGGTACCCCGGGCTCTGGCGAAACAGGTAACGGAATCGCTTTCCATACCTACCATTGGAATCGGGGCAGGTAAACATACTTCGGGACAAGTTTTGGTCTTTCAGGATCTTTTAGGCTTAAATAATGGATTCAAACCTAAGTTTTTACGCAAATATCTCGATGGGGCCACCTTGATAAAGGAGGCGCTAAATAGTTACTCTGATGATGTCAAGGCCATGAGATTTCCCTCAGAAGAGGAAAGCTTTTAATATGCAAATAATTAAAACGGTGGAACAGTGGCGCAGTTGGCGTAGTGGAAACACTCATGCTTCCAAATCAATTGGCTTTGTACCCACCATGGGTGCTCTGCACAAGGGACATTTATCACTGGTGGAGCGGTCTGTTAAGGAAAACCAAATCAATGTTGTCAGCATCTTCCTGAATCCTACCCAATTTAACAATCAATCCGACCTGCAAGCTTATCCTGAAAGTTTTGAGACTGATGTGGCTCAGCTTGAAAGGACTGGTGTGGACCAGTTGCTTGCTCCTGATTTCAATGAAATATATCCGGATAATTACCAGTACAAGGTCATTGAAACCAGCTTGAGCAAGCAGCTCTGCGGAAAACATCGACCGGGACATTTTGACGGTGTGCTGTCCGTGGTTTTACGGCTGCTCAATCTTGTTCAGCCTGACAGAGCCTATTTTGGTGAAAAAGACTACCAGCAGTATCAGCTTGTCAAGGGCATGGCAGAAGCCTTCCTCCTTGAGACTGAAATTGTTTCCTGCTCCACAGTCAGAGAAGCGGACGGATTGGCATTCAGTTCTCGCAATTTCCGTTTAACACCGGGGGATCGGGAGCTTGCTCCAAAATTTTACGAAATTCTAAGTTCAAGGCTGGACCTGGAAAAAGCCGTATCAGAACTGGTCGCTTCTGGTTTTAAAGTGGATTATGTAGAAGACTTCAAAAACCGTCGTTTTGGGGCGGTCTATCTGGGGGAAGTGAGGTTAATTGATAATGTCCCATGCTAAAATTCTATATCAGATATCCGGATCCATTGCAGCCTACAAAAGTGCAACAGTTATATCGAAGTTGGTGCAAGCTGGATTTGAAGTACAAACTGTAGTTACCCGGGATGCCCAACGTTTCATCGGTCTGGCAACTCTGGAAGGGCTCACGGGGAAACCTGTATTGTTAGACCTTTTTGAGACCGATAAAATGATGGATCATATTAATCTGGTGAAGTGGGCCGATCTGGTTGTTCTGGCACCAGCCACGGGAAATACCATAAATCGCTTAGCTGCCGGATTGGCTGACAATCTGGTTGGAGCTCTCTTTCTGGCTCACGACTGGAGTAAGCCCTACTTACTGGCACCAGCCATGAACGTCAACATGATAAGCCATCCTGCAACCCAATCCGCTCTTGAAAAACTGCAGCAGTGGGGAGTAAAGGTGCTTCCCACAGCTGAAGGCTATCTGGCTTGTGGTGATGAAGGTCGGGGAAAGATGCTGGAACCGGAGCAGATTCTGGATGCCATTATGAATGCGGCAGAAACAATCCATCGCAATTCTGATCAATCACCTCGTATTTTAATTACATCGGGGAGTACCCGTGAAGCAATTGACGCCGTGCGTTTTGTGAGTAATATCAGCACGGGAAAAACGGGTGCCGCGATAGCTGATCGCTTTATTCGAAGTGGCGTTGGCGTCACGTATCTACATGGGACACAAGCCCATTTTCCTGAGCTGCCCTGCCAGCGTATTGGTTTTGACTCGACTTCAAATCTGGACTCCCAACTATCCGAGCTGCTCTCATCGAATAGCTATGATGCGGTGATACATCTGGCCGCAATTAGCGATTACGTGCCTAAAACGATTCGCGTCGAGCAAAAGAATATATCGCTTCCGACAGATGCCAAGCTATCCTCCTCCCCTGATCAGATAACGGTGACACTAGGCCGCAATCCAAAGTTGATTCAGAAGATTAAAACCAGCAGTAAAAATAAAAGTCTCAAACTAATTGGTTTCAAACTGACGGCAAATTCCAGCGCAGATGATCAACGGCGAGCTGCTCTGAAACTGCTTAAGGAAACAGCCTGTGATCTAGTCGTAGGCAACGACATGGTAAATCGAACTGACGGTCGTCAATCTGTTTTTCTAATTTATGAACGGAACTCAAAATCAGATCCCGAAATTGTTTCCAACGTGAATGATCTAGGGGATATTCTATACAATCGACTTTTTATTGCTAAAGGTGAATCACGATGATACTGACATTAGACATTGGAAATACAACGTTTCACGGTGGTGTATTCAAAGATGATGATTTGGTTTTTCAGTTCCGAAAAACGTCGGCTAACCGCGATTCTTCCGACGAAATGGGGGTTTTTCTGCGATCCGTCTTAGAAGCAAATCATATTGCCCCGGACGAGATAGATGAGATCAGCCTGTGCTCGGTTGTTCCTGATGCCATTTATTCAGTTCGCAGTGCCTGCATCAAATATTTCAACCTGACACCCTTTGAATTGAAAGCAGGTGTTAAAACCGGTTTAAAGATTCGTTATCGAAATCCATTGGAAGTTGGTGCGGATCGTATCGCGAATGCCATCGCGGCGACTCACCGCTATCCTGATAAGAATTTGATCATCGTTGATTTTGGTACTGCTACTACATTTTGTGTCGTCAATCAACAAAAGGAATATCTGGGTGGGGTGATCGTGCCCGGCCTAAACATCTCAATGGAATCTCTGGTTCAGAGAACAGCCAAGCTACAGGCTGTTGAAATCATTGAAAGATCAAAAGTAATCGGCCGCACTACTGCCGCCAGTATCCAGTCTGGCCTGTATTTCGGGCAAATCGGAATTGTGCGCGAGATAATTCAGCGGGTAACCGAAGAAGCGTATAATGGCTCTCGACCTATCATTATTGGAACAGGCGGCTTTTCGGCGCTTTTCTCAAACAGTGATCTGTTTGATGCAGTCATTCCAGACCTGGCCCTTTTGGGACTAAAACGTGCATTGCTACTCAACCGTTGAAGCTATAATAATACACCAAGCCCATCCTTTCTCGCCTACAAAACTCTAAGAAATATTTATTAGTATATCTACTTTTTTGTTCTTGTAAATCTTCACCTGTTCAGTAGTCTAGTAAATTACTAACAGTTTCAGGAGTGACATTACATGAATATCCCTACCGAACTAAAACATAAACCCGTCATTGTTTCAGAAGACTACGATAAGATCGACGGGCGCTCTGCTTACAACTCTGACGCAAAAGGACTCTCTCTGGGTCTTGCACAATGGAACGAACGCGGAAAGGTTGATATCTCCGCCAAAGTGTGGCGCTATACTGGAGAAAAATGGTCCCGGCAGTCAGAAGAGTTGCCCCTGCATCGTGTGCTTGACCTGGCGATCTTGATCTGTAAAACCAGAAAAGTGTTCCGGGAGCGCTATCACAAAAACGAGAGGGATTATCCTAAATATCCCCTGCTAGATCGTATTGGATTGCAGGGAGGTGCCATGAATGTATCAGTTTGTGAAGCCAATCCCCAGATTGTCGGCGACATGGATCTTTTCGAAGCGACCCTGGCAAAAGATGATGAAATTATCAGTGAACGACTCAATGTCTTATCCGGATTGCTTAAAGAACTCGAAGCTTGATCCTTCCCACAAGATTCAACCTAGAAATAGCTGTTTGAGGCTGGCGAGGATTTACAGTCAAACCTTGCTTACTAACGAGGAAAACCAGCGTCAACGCTTCGGCGTCGCTTATTGTTTTTTTTAAAATACTAGCCCTTGTTATCTGTTTTCAAATAACTTACGTTGTTGGAAGAGGTTTTATGGAAAAACCTCAATCAAGGAGAATTTCTAATGGGCGACAAAGGCAGTAAGGATAAAAGCAAAAAAGAAACACAAAAAAAGGCTGCACACACTACCAAAGAAAAAAAGCAGCTCAAACGGGAAAAGGTTCAGGAGAAAAAGGATAAGTCGCGCTCATTTTAATTTATTATTGATCCACCTGACAAGTTTCCTTAACAACGCGTATTCAAAGAGCTTGTTTTCAAAGAAATTTCATTTAGCCTCAAAATTTTTCTTATAGCATGTTAAGGCAGTTTAAAAGATTTGGATTGACACTTATTCACTGAATAATCGGGCCGCCCCTTGCTATTTGTTTTCAAAGACTTAGGTTATTATCCAGATTATAAAAACACATTTTTAGTAAAGGAATAATTCAGATGGGTGACAAGGGCAGTAAGGACAAGGGTAACAAGAGGAAAAAAAGAAATCGGCACTCACTCAGAAGGAAAAGAAAAAGCTCAAAAGAGAAAAAGCTCAGGAGAAAAAGAACAACTCTCGCAGCGTTTGATTTAAGAAAAATTTATTATTGATAGCTTCAGTGATCATCGGATTTGATTCGGTTGAGCTTTTTATCGGCTTTCGGTTTCAGCTCGATTGGGAATCTGGTGTACTTATTGTTGAATGTCATCATAGCTGGGTTGCACTATAAGTATGGTCTCCATAACGTCCTCTATGACGGAATTACGATCGGTGCTGTGGCCCTGTTGATCATCTACATGATTACTGGAAGATTTTTTGTCACTCTTTTCAGGGAAAAGGACTGAGTGCAGTGAATATATCCTCCTTAGAACCGATTCTCTATCTACCACATGGTGGTGGACCCCTGCCTGTTTTAGGCGATCCCGGACACAAGGCTATCGTTCAGTTTTTGGAAAATATTAGCCCAAAACTCGGTAAACTTTCTGCTATTCTCGTGGTCAGTGCCCATTGGGAAGAAACCTATCCTACCCTACTCTCGGCTGAGGAACCTGAGTTATTTTATGACTATTACGGTTTCCCTCCCAAGGCTTATGAAATCAAATACCCTGCACCTGGAGACCCTGAGCTGGCAGTGCAGATTAGTGCCCAACTTGGGACCAGTGGCTTTGAGACTCGGCTAGATGATAAGCGGGGTTATGATCATGGGCTGTTTATCCCCTTGAAGCTCATCTTTCCAGCAGCAGATATTCCCTGCTTGCAGATATCTCTGATCAAAGGGCTGGACCCTGAGCAGCATATTGCATTAGGGCGGTCACTTCATTTTTTAAGAAGTCAAAATGTACTCATCGTGGGATCGGGGATGTCTTTCCACAATATGCGTGCCTTCTTCTCTGGGGGCTTATCCGGTAGTCGTCCCGACGAAGAATTCGATCAATGGCTGGTAAAGACCTGCTGTACAGACGACCTCACTCCTGATGAACGGGATCATGAGCTGATCAACTGGGCACAGGCGCCTTCGGCACGTTACTGCCACCCCAGGGAAGAGCATCTGCTACCCCTGCATGTCTGCTATGGTGCTGCTGGACCGGATTCACCAGCGGCAGAGCTGGTCTTCAATGAGGCCGTCATGGGCAAAAAGGTATCTGCCTTCCTCTGGAGCTAAGCACTTTATCAAATAAGACCCCGGACCAATAAAGGGAACCTGATTGGAATCGTCAGCGTTAGATCGGCGATGCAAACCATTTTATTTGGGAGTGAATTATGCAAACACAATGGATGAAACAATCGATCAGCGCTCGACTAATGATTATTGGTTTTTTAATATTAGTCCTGCTCATTCCCTCCTTCATGATTCAATCACTCATCCATGAAAGACAGAATCGACGAGACACAGCCATTCTCGAAGTGAGTCAGAAATGGGGGCAGCCCCAGACATTGACTGGACCCTTGTTATCAGTTCCCTATGTCTACTTTTCTAAGGATAAAAACAATTCCGTTCATTCCCAGATCGGCTATGCGCATTTTCTTCCTGAAAATTTAAAAATCGACGGTGAGCTTTTTCCCGAGATCAGAAAACGAGGGATTTACGAGGTCGTACTTTATGGCTCTTCGCTGAAAATCAGTGGAGATTTTCTTCCACCCAACACTGAAGACCTGAAAGTACCTGCATCAGATTTTCTATGGAGTGATGCCTTTATCTCAATTGGTGTCTCTGACATGAAGGGCTTAAAAGACCAGGTTTCTTTTCAGCTGAATGACCAGAAAATTTTTGCCCAATCAGGCCTGGAAACACATGACGTAATTAGCAGTGGGGTGAGTATTCCCGTGGATACCATTAACCTGGATGAAAAAATGGTCTTCTCTTTTGATCTCGAGCTGAATGGCAGTCAAGGTCTTTCTTTCACGCCTCTTGGTAAGGAATCTCAGGTTGTGATCCGATCAGCCTGGTCCAACCCCAGTTTTATGGGAGCGTTTTTACCCTCCGCTCATGATATTGACGATTCCGGTTTTGAAGCGAGTTGGAAGATTTTGCACCTGAATCGCAACTTTCCCCAAAAATGGACCGGGGGAAATCATGATGTTAGCGAGGCTTCCTTTGGTGTTGACCTTTTGGTACCAGTGGATGAGTATCAAAAGAATATGCGGACAGCAAAGTACGCTTTTATGTTTATCGGATTGACTTTTCTTTCGTTCTTCATGATTGAGCTTCTGAACAAGAAAATGATCCATCCCATTCAATACCTGCTCATTGGATTTTCTCTCTTAGTCTTTTATACACTGCTTCTGTCATTTTCAGAGCACATGGTTTTCCAATATGCTTACCTCATTTCCAGCATTGCAATCATCACTCTGATCACGAGCTACACACGGGCCGTACTAAAGGAGATGCTACAGACTGGTATAATCCTGGCAATTCTGATATTTTTGTACAGCTACTTGTATATTGTCCTTCAATTGCAGGATTTTGCACTGCTCATTGGAAGTATTGGATTGTTTGTAATTCTGAGTCTGGTCATGTATTTGACAAGGAGGATAGACTGGTTTTCAACATTGCAGATTCCCGTAAAAGATAAGCTAGATACCGAAACTTGACAGAGCTTGGAGTTAAACGTGGCTTCAGGTTGATACTGGCCCTGAAGCCACACTGGACCTATACTTATCTAATGAGGAGATGTTTGAAGCAAAGATTACAGATTTTCTTTGGCGCTAACGGTCTCTGATTCAAACCGATGGTTTGGTATCCAGAACCGGAACAAACAGCCTTTTCAACAGATCTAAAACCACTTCTCATTTGGTAATTTCATCTACTCGTATGACAATGCTTCTCTGGTTGACACCTTGATGGCGGCAGAAGCTGATCTAGAACTAGGCATTAATTCAGGCGTTCTTAGTCTGTGTTTTTTTTGTGTTTCCTTCTCTGGAAATCATCATATTTCATGGGCTAAGATCTTCTTAAAACGCTCTTCTTGATCCCTTGGGAGGAATAAATGCAACCCTTCGACTTTATCAACAACGAACAACCAGACCTGACTTCCCTGAGAATTGAAAGTGAGCGTCTTGCTCTCCTGTCCATCAATAACAGCTTTAGCGCCGAAATTTTTAAAGAGTTTAATAACAACATTATTCAGTATATGCTGCCAAAGCCGGCAGAGCGAATTGAAGAGACACTGGCTTTTATCACAGAGTCCCTAATAGGAATGCGTGAAGGTTGGAATCTGGTCCTGGCAATCACAAATAAAGTTTCCGGGGAATTTCTAGGCTGTTGCGGTTTACACGGAAAAGGACGCTATCAAACACCGGAGCTGGGAATTTGGGTCAAGAAATCAGCCCATGGTCATAAATACGGTCTGGAGGCCATCAGATCATTGTCATGTTGGGCGGTGGAGACGCTTGATCTTGATTACATCATATACCCTGTTGATCAAGCCAACATCCCCAGTCGCAAAATACCTGAAGCTATGGGTGGCGTTATCTTTAAGGAGAAAAAAGTAAAAACTGCACGCGGGACGGTGCTGGACGAACTTTGTTATAAACTTACCGTTGATCAGTTAAAGCAAAAACGATAAATCGCTTCTCTCCTTTTAAACCGATATTCGAAATCGGCTCTTTTTCTAATCATTTCTCATTTGAATACAGGACTGGATTCAGAGCTGTTGCAATAATTGCTCCTGGATGTATGTCTGGAGTGAAAGCATCACGATCCACTGATTGAGTCGGTGTAAGCCTTTTTAACAACCGCGCATCCTCAGCCATATAAATGATTGTCATGACTTCGCGGTTCCGATCTGTCTGATTTGCACCGGCATGGTGAACCGTCCAACCTGCATGAACACTGATATCCCCCAATTCAAATTCTTCATCACTAATCTGGAAGCCTTTTTCCTTGACCCAACTTGAAAAGAATGCTTCACTTGCATCGCTGATGACCATATCTCGACCATCTGATTGAAGGTGACTTCCCTTGGCAAAAGATAGCGCACCCATTTCTCTGGCTGTTTTTTGCAAAGGAATCCAGAAGGTGCAGGTCTTATCTGTCGCTATTGGCCAGTAAACCTGATCAACATGCCAGGGCGTTGCGCCCCCGCCAGCTTCTTTGAACAGGGCTTGATCATGGTAAAGACGAACCCCTTTTACGCCCATCAGCTGAGCCGCTATCCGGGCTAAATCTTTCTGAAACACGAAGGCTTTCACAATTTCAGATTGCTGCCATAAATTGGTGATCTGTGTGAAAGCACGTTTGTAAATTGTTCTTTCTTCCAGGGGGGCTTGACCCAGGTTTAATTCCTGCATCAGCCTTCGTAGGTGAATAGAAAAATTAGACAATGACTTTTTATCCAGCACATTCCTTAAATGGATAAATCCATCTGCGGCATAACGCTCTATTTCTAGAGATTTAACATGAATCACTTATGCACCTCTAAGGTATCCCCTTTATTGTGCTCAAAATATTATCCATTTGAGCGAGTGAAAGCCTCAAAATCAATTTATCTTGCACGAAATTAAGGATAGCAATATGTATTCGCGACTTACTTTTCTTCTCATGTTATTAACATCCAGCAGCCTCATCGCGCAAACTACGGTGGGCGGCTCAGTTAGCGGTGTTTGGTCTCGTGCTGCAAGTCCATACCTGCTCATTGCCGATGTTCTGGTTTCTGCTGGCGATACCCTTATTATCGAATCAAATGCCACTGTAGATATGGGTTCTCAATATCAACTGCGGATTGAGGGTCTGCTGATAGCTACAGAAGCCCACATAGGTAATGGCGGTGAACTTTTCGCTGCTGGAGGACATCTGGTCTTTACTTCCTGTGAATTTAACGGCTTGACCAGTGGTATTAGAATTTATGGCGGTAGGGCTGAGATTGAAGCATGCCTTATTGACAGCACTGCCGGAACCGGTGTAACATTTAGTGGGGCAGATTCATCCTTTGTGTATAATAGTCGGATCATGAACAGTGGGGACTACGGGATTAAGATCCGAACATCAAATGCTGTGGAGGTTGTCAGAAACACCTTTTCTGGAAATTCCACAAATGATTTTAATCATCCCGCTCTGTTTATCGATTCTGCTTCACCAGAAATTATTGAGCATAATATTATCGAGGACAATCATGCTCAGGGTATTGGTGTCTGGTCCCTGGTCTCCACAGCACATCCGACCATCCGACATAATATCATCCGCAGAAATTTCACAGGGATTACCCTGGTAGACGCCCTGGCTTTTATTGAAAACAACACCATTGTTGCGAATTATGTAGAAGGAAATATCAACTCTGGAGCTGGTATCTACGCTGGATATTCAAACTCCACTCCCATAGTGATGAGCAACTATATCGCCGGTAATTATTATGGCGTTTCCAACATTCTTAATGCCAACTGTAATTTGGGAGATATGATCAACGACTATCCTGGAGATGATGGTTTAAACATCTTTTTAAATAATATTGTTGATGGTGGCGAAACCTGGAATATCTGGAATGATACGCCCAACCAACTTCTGGCCCAAAATAATTACTGGCCCGGTATGCTTTTAAGCGATGTCGATGCCACCTTATGGGACAATGAAGAGGGTGGTGGAGAGATTCTTTATGAGCCTATCTATGTCCCGGATCTCCCCAGTGTGGCTGATATAAACGGCGATACTGCAATAAATATCCTGGATGTGGTTCTTATTATTGATGGTCTACTTAGTGAAGATGTACCGGAAGCCGTTTTCTTCTATCTTACCGATATAAATAATGATTATAATCTTGATGTGAGTGATGTGGTTGCAGCACTTGAAATAGTTTTGGGGGAATAATTCAGAAAGCGTCAGAGCGGTAGGTGTTTGCTAGAAGTGTCAGCCTTTCTTCTCAGACTAAAACACTTCAAGATTATCATAATCAATTTTGCTGATCATCATTGGATGAAAGTTGGGACGATAACTCCAGCAGGCGTTTTTTTTCTGCTGTACTAAGTTGTTCATATCCGACGTGTGTGATTTTGTCCAGCAGCTCATCCAGCTCCTGCCGCAAATCTGATTCATTTCTAACGCGGTGCCAACTTCCCTTTCGCTGAGACGAAGTTGGTTTGGGTTTTGATGGAGAGTCATCAGAAACGATACGAATCCAATTGATTTTCTTTAACCATTGACGCCAGGGAATATTCAAACCCCGGTAAAGACCATTTCGGCGCAAGTAAATCCAACCGACGACCAACCCGCCCAGGTGTGTAATGTGGCTGATACCATCGCCATTCCCGACAGACATAAAGGTCATAACCCCCATAAACAACATGAGATATTTAACTTTTACCGGGACAATCATATAGACCAAAACGGTGCGATCGGGATAGGTTACGGCGTAGGCTAATAAGATTCCATATATGGCGCCGCTGGCACCTATAATTGATGGGATATATCCTTGATAACCTGTGAGAACCCCAATAAAATAGGGAACCAGAGAAAAGACACCTGCGCCAACGCCACTAACAAAATAGAATCGCAGAAATTCCTTGCGACCCCAGAGATTTTCGAGTTCTGAGCCAAACATCCAGAGCATAAGCATATTGATGCCGATATGCCACAAGCCTGCGTGCAGAAACATATAGGTGAATGGCTGCCAAATACGGAGACCAAAGATCACTTTCTCTGGATTAAGTCCAAACCAGTTGGCCCAAAGCCCCATATCACTAACCTGGGTAAGAAAGAAAACCCCGGCATTGATAATGAGCAACTGCTTTACTCCATTTCCCAAACGACTTGGGCCGAAGCGCATTTTTGGTAAACCTTGTTGAGACTGCCACTTATTCATGATTTAGTATAAGAATATTCTGTTCAATTAAAAGACAGGTGTTCTCTTAGCACAGACTATTTGTGCTTCGAAACATAAATTAGACAGGCTTAACTTTTCAAAAATCATTGATTATTCTTAAAGTCTACTCACCCATTGCATTAGTTGAGCCGTAAGAAATCCGAAATAGAGTCCCAAAATATTTCCCATAACTCCCATCAGTAATCCCACAGGAGCCATCCCCTTTTGATAGACAGATGCTACAATGGGAGCACTTACGACACCACCGATATTCGCCTGTGAACTGGTGGCTATCAGGAACATGGGAGCTCGCAGGTATCGACCAACAGAGAAAAGAACGACTGCGTGTATTGTAATCCAGAGCACACCAACCGCCAGGAAAACGGGTGCTTCTGTTATCGCTCTGAGGTCTGCCTTGGCGCCAATTGTGGCTAACAGCACATACAAAAACAAATTACCCAAATGCGAAGATCCCTGTTTCTCCAGTTTGGCAATGGGTGTAAAAGATAGACCCAGGCCAAACAATGATACCAGTATCACTGTCCATCCAAAACTTGTTACAATATTGCCAAGATCAGGTAGAAACTCCCCCGCCTTGAGACATACAAAACCAAGTCCCAAACCGATTACCAGCATAAATATCAGTCCCGAATAGCTTAATGGCTCAACTCTGTTTTTCTCTGACCCAGCCATATGATCGCTCAATTCCTGAACAGGAGAGCTGGTCACCTTATTCCATTTATCGAGTCTGGATTGGAAGGCAGAAATAAAGATGACGATACCCATCCACCCGTAGCCAACAACAGTATCCACAATGATCATGACGCCAAACAGTTCATCTCGTACTCCAATGGATGTTCCAATGGCTACCATATTTGAACTGCCGCCTATCCAACTTCCTGACAGCGCCCCCATGCCCTGCCAGGCATCTGCAGGCAGCCAGGATCCAAAAATGGCGATGCTTATCACGCCCCCAAGGACAACACCCAATGTTCCAGCCAGCATGGTAGCCAGAGCTTTAGGACCCAATTTTGCAATCGCTTTGACATCGGCAGATAGCAACAAAAGCACAAGGGCTGCTGGCAACAGATTGGTTTTTACCCAGCCATAAAGAACGGATTGTTCCGGAGTGATACCTAGAGTGGTTGATATCATTGGCAAGAAATACACCCAGATTACAGGCGGAATAATCTCGAAGGTTTTTGCTGCCCATGATTGTTCTTTTACATAATAGATCAGGCCGATAAGAGAGACGAGGTAGACCAGGATTGCTGTTGGGTCTTGGATAAGTGGCATATTAGATGCTTTCTATTTGTTTTGATTTAACAGCTTCCAAAACCTTATGAATTTCGTCATCCGACATGTTGAAATCCTGGGCTTCTTTGACCAGGTGGCGCCAAATTAGCGGTAACCCGACAACTAGCATTCCCAGAATCAGATAAAAAGAGAGGGGCTTCATGAAAAACAATCCTGAAATCCCAACAAAACCAGCAATTGCCGTGGTGTACTTTCCATCCCGATCCATAACCCTACGTCTTTCAGCAAGCGCTTTTTGAAGTTTCTTCACATCATTGGTTCGGCGGTCCTGTTCGCTCAATTGTCCCAGTATTGGATGTTTATCGATTGCGCTCATTTGTTTTCCTGTTCTTCAAAGTATACTTGTGTATAGCGATTGGCGTTTGGCATGAGGTGGGGAACATATCCTCTCAAATTTGGCTGGACGACAGTATAAGATGTGGGGTACCACATAAAAGCATAAGGAGCTTCATCTATCAATATGCTATCGACCACCATGGCTAACTCTTTTCTGTTTTCAAAATCCATACTTTGTTGAATTTGTTCTATCAGAGAATCCACTTCCATGTTCGAATATCGATTTCTCCTAGCTGCGTTTTTTGAGTGAAACAACGGTGCCAGGAAATTTTCTGCGTCTGCATAATCTGCCCACCAATTGCCCCAGTACGCATCGGTGGTACCTTTTCGCATAGCATCGCGCATCATGTTCCAATCATTTCGAACGATATGAACTATAAATCCAGATTCTGACAAGTAATGTTGAATTGCTTCGATGGTTTGGGATACGGCAGCGCCTGGGTCAACCCAAAGATCAAATTCACAACCGGCTTCATAGCCGGCCTCCTTTAGTAATCCACGCGCTTTATCTGGATTGTACGGAATGTGCACCTTTGTGCTGTCATATCCCGGTAGCCCTGGAGGAATAGGGCCTTTAGCCAATGATGCACTTTTGTGCATAATCCTGTTTATTATCTTTTCTCTATCAATCGCCAGTGTAACAGCTTGCCTTACACGTTTATCATCAAATGGCTTCCTCTCGACGTTCATAGCCAGGTAATACATACCTAATTCTTCTAATTTATGAACGTATGGTGCCCAGGCTTTACTATTTGTCCAGTACTTGAATTCTGAATTGGGTATTGCCATGACATCCAGGTTGCCTGCTTCAAACTCTATTGCAGCTGTCAATACCTCTGGAATATTATGTAAGATTAAACCATCAAGTATTGCCGGGCCGGAATAGTAGTTTTTGTTTTTGCTAAAGCGTAATAGTCGATCGGCTTGCCATTCTTCAAACTTCCATGGTCCAGTTCCCATGGGTGTAATCTTTAAATTTCGAGCCTCTGAGTTGGGATCCGGCATTGGGACGATGGCAGTTGCTGGTGCACCCAGGAAACCGATGAAGGGCGCGAAAGGCGTTTTTAATTTTATTTGAATTTCTACATTATTTGATACCTTTATACCACGCACGATACTTGCTTTACCCTGCATATAGTCATCTGCGCCCTCGATTGGAGCCAGCAGCCATGTTTGGGGCGATCTGGTCTCCGGGTTAAGAACTCGTTCAAAGGAATACTTCACATCGGCAGAAGTAAGTGGTGAGCCATCCCAAAACTTAACATCTTTTCTTAAGTTAAATGTATAGACTGTTCCATCTTCAGATATTGTCCAGGATTCAGCTAAACCCGGGTTGATTTCACTACCCACACCAAACTTAACCAGGTTGTCATACATCATCGCTGTTATAACTCCAGTAGTTATATCTGTAGAAAGAGCCGGGTCCAAAGATTTTGGTTCAGTGTTAATAATCAAGCTTAAATAATTTTCATATGGATCATCTGGACAACAGCAAATAGCAGCCAGAGAAAGCGTAAGGGTCAGGGTCAAGTAGAATTTATTGTTAGCCATAAAGCTGTAC
>JABMPR010000231.1 GCA_013202895.1 bacterium
CATGGTTTTCCGGTTCATGATTCAGTACTTCACGAATGACTCTCAGGACATGGGAACGACCTTTGCGTGGAGGGATAAACTTTTCAACACGATCTGTAAATATTATTAAACCAACTTTGTCGTTATTTTTGACAGCAGAGAATGCTAAGACAGCAGAGAGCTCGGCTGCCAGATTGCGTTTCATTTGACCTCTGGTTCCAAAAGCACCTGAAGCAGAAGCATCCACCATAATCATAACAGTGAGTTCACGCTCCTCCTCAAATAACTTCACGTAAGGAACACCTGTTCGCGCTGAAACGTTCCAGTCGATGGTTCGAATTTCGTCACCGGGTATATATTCCCTCACTTCGGCAAACTCCATCCCTCGACCCTTAAAAACGGAATGATACTCTCCCCCAAACACCTCATTGACGAGATGCCGAGTGCTTAATTCGATTTTTTTGACCTTTTTTATTAAATCACGATTCAGCATAATTTAATAATCCTGGAACCTGTATCTTCCATAGACAATGATGTTTCGAGGCTTATGATTTTATAAGCCATCATTTCATTGCAGAGTATTTATGAGTACAATACACTGGATTTTGTAACTTATTTCAGTTCATTAAATTTTATACGACTTAAAACGATCAGGGCACTTCGGTGACTTCAAAAATGCGCTGAACAATATCCTCACTACTCACTTCTTCAGCTTCAGCTTCGTAAGTAATCAGCACTCGATGTCGCATTACATCCATTCCGATTGCACGAATATCATCAGGGGTAACATATCCACGCTGATTGATAAATGCATTTGCCTTGGCAGCCAGAGCCAGGTTGATGGATGCCCGCGGCGATGCGCCATATTCGATCAAGGGTTCAAGATCTGCCAATCCTGCCTTAGCTGGATCTCGAGTTGCGCTTACCAGAGCTACGATATATTTGAAAATCTTGTCATCAATGTAGATTTCATCAACAACATCACGAGCTTCAAGAATCTGTTGTTTATTCACCACTGGTCTGACATCGAATTTTGGTTCAGGGTGAGCCATGCGCTTAATGATTTCAAATTCTTCATCATCAGAGGGGTAATCGACTTTCAGTTTTAGCATAAATCGATCAACCTGGGCTTCAGGTAAAGGGTAAGTCCCTTCCTGCTCAATTGGATTCTGTGTAGCAAGGACTAGAAATGGTTCCTCAAGTTTGTAGCTTGTATCACCAATGGTAATCTGCTTTTCCTGCATGGATTCCAGCAGGGCTGCCTGCACTTTGGCTGGAGATCGATTGATTTCATCGGCCAGAATGATATTGCTAAAAAGTGGACCTTTTTTGACGTTGAATTCACCATTTTTCTGGTTGTATATCAAGGTACCAAGCAGATCGGCTGGCAGAAGGTCCGGTGTAAATTGAATACGGTTGAAACTGGTGTCAATTAATTGCGCGATTGTTTTAATAGTGAGGGTCTTTGCGAGTCCGGGGACACCTTCTAACAGGATATGTCCGTTCGAAAGCAATCCGATAATAATGCGCCGGATCATCCCTTTTTGACCAACAATAATTTTAGCTGTTTCGGTCTCGAGAGTTGTCAGAAACAGGCTTTTTTCCTGAATCTTTTCATTAAGTTTCGCTAGATCCAATGCCATAATTAAAAAACCTTGATACTATGATGTTTTGGTCAGCAAATGCTGTAATTCTGGAATTTCTTCAAGAGACTTACCGAGATATTTCAATTCAAATTCAACTGATGGTGCCATCTCATGATTTGGGTATTTTTCAAGGAATTGTGAATAATGCAGGCTTGCAGATTCAGTTTCGTCCAATTCATTGGCATATATATAGCCAATTGAGAATAATGCTTTGGGTGCCTGTTCAGACTCGGGATAATCGCTAACCACTTCCCCATATGTTTCTATAGCCTTTTTAAGATTACGGATATTTTTGTGGTAAACTTCTGCTAATTCGTATTTAACATCAACTACATTTGGACTATCCGAAAATTTTTCAAACCATAAGCTATACATATCGACAGCAGCTTGATTAGCCTGGGCTTTTAAAGCCTGTTTTGCTAGATCGCGCAGATCAGCAGATGAATAATCTTGAATATCAGCTAAGGTAGCTTGGAAAAATTGATCTGCCGATTCCAGGTCCTTCAAGTAATTTGAAGAAAGATTTCCTGCCTGAATATTTGCTGCTATACGCTGTGCGCCACTTTCCGCTTTTGTAATAGCATTTTTAAACGATTCCAGAGCAAGCTCATATTGCTTGGTGTCTTGTAACTCACTTCCCTCTGTTAAATGCTCTTCATACGATTTTCCGCAAGAATTCAGCAGTAAACTCAGGATAACGATACCCCATATTACCATTTTTTTCATTATCAACTTCCCTCTTGTTTCATCTTTTAGATGTGATGCTAATATTTCCATTAAATATATGTATCTTTTTCTACTGTTTATGGCTAGTTCTACTACAATTCACAAGTCATGTTCCCCGCATTATAGTTTTTCTAAAAGGCGTATGCTATAGCAATATGTGTCTGACTATTTTTTATGTCAGAATCAGGTCGAATGGGAATTCCATAATCAATACGCGCTGGACCAATAGGCGTTTCAAAGGTAACACCAGCACCGATTGCCGACTTTAGGTCTGAGAGGCTTGCCTCACCAAATTCTGGCCAGAGATTGCCGACATCGTAAAAGAGTTCTCCGCCAAGAAATCCATAAATTGGGAAACGTACTTCAAAATTTGTGTAAAAACGAAAATTACCACCAACTGGAACCAGCTCATCTCCAGGCAGTTTGGGACCTAAAGCCTGCTGTTCATACCCCCTTATACTGGAATTTCCACCCAAGAAAAATCGCTTTTCGTATGGAATTACAATGTCAGGATCCTTTTGAACGGCAAAGGCCACATTAATATTATGAGCAAACACTACATTTGCGAAGACGTTCCAATAAGAACTAAATGAACTCTGAATTTGCATATAATTGTTTTCACCACCAAGTGCATATCCAACCACCTGTGGCTCGATTACCATTTTAAAACCATTGTGGGGCGAAAAAAAGTTATCTCTTTCATCCCAGATAATTTTCAGCCCAACTTTGTGTGCCTCTTCATACTCTTCTTCAGTGTCGGTAGGCGTACCTGAACTCTTGGACACACTCCATTCGGCCAGTGATTGAATTTTAACTTTTCGAAACCAGCGATAGGTCAGGATTGCACGAATACCACTGGCAACGTTTTTAAATGACGTTCTCTGATTATCGATATACCAATAAAACGGATTGATGGTGAGGGGAATCCTGAATTTCTGTAGCCAGGGTTCTACATAGAAGAAATCGAACTTAAAATTTTGAGGTATAAATACTGCGGGATAGATGGAGCTGACTTTCGTTTCCGCACGGATACGGCGACTTTGTTCAAATAGGTTGATATGATACCAACTTCCAGATAAGCCGAAACTTAAGACTGGATCTGCATTGATAGCCTCATCGGAATAACCCTGTTTAACACCGAGATTCATATCAAATCCTTTAAACTTGGCAGGAATAACTTCCACATCAAGATTAATGGTCTTTGCCTCCAGATCAACCGCACTACTTCGAATATTAACACTGTTGAATAAGCTTGTTTCGTAGAGACGACGCTTGGATTCTTCTATTTTACTAAGACTAAACAGTTCGCCTGGTTTGATAATAATTTCTCTGCGAATTGTACGTTCAGGAATCTGCTCAGGTTCAGTGATATTGATTTCACCGATATTGAGCTGAGGACCTTCAATAACATTGATATACAGGCTCACAGAATCATCAACCACAACACTATCCTGGATGCTGATAAGGGGATATCCGTTGTCGCGATAAAGTGCCAACATTTCTATCAGGTTTTCCCTGATCTGAAAGGTGTTAAAACTGGATCCAGCTCGATACTCTATGAGTCCCATGTATTGTATGTCAGAAAACACTGAATTACCTGAGAGGACAATTTTGCGCAGATAATATTGATTACCTTCAAGCACATTAAAAAATAATCGGGCCTCATTTTTATCCGAGATACTGACAGAATCAGTGATAACTACATCAAGAAATCCATTCAGGGTGTAAAAATTTACAAGCGTTTCAACTTCGCGAACCACATGATGCTGGTTATAAAAACTCCCCTGTGAAAATAGACGTTTTTCTTTCAGGTGAGTTTGGTCAAGAAGATCAGAGGTACTGATATTGACATTTCCGGAAATCTTTATATCCACAATTTCTGGTGCATCCTGAATTGTCTGTGCTGAACCAGGCACTACGGTGAGGAGCAGCAAAGCGGGTATAAAGCGGGAAAAGGTTTTTAATATGTGAATTTCAACCTCCCATTTAACTCAACTTCACCCTTCTGATTGACTTTGCTGGTTATTGATACCTTGCTATTAATCTGATACTCCAATCCAAAATCATAATCTGATTTACCATCGATGGGCTGTAAAGCACCTTCATAGGTGACTTTTAGATTCTTTGAGAGCCTCTGTCCTACTCGAAATGTTGGTGTTGTGGTCGTGTCTGAATCCAGATTAATTCCAACATCAAGGATATCCAATCCGGTAAGATCGCGACCAATCTTGGATAGCTGCTTTTCGATGAGCATAGCTGAATAGGTTTTTACAGGATTCAGGGCTGATTGAGTATCAAAACTCACCTCAACCAGTTTCTGATTAATCGTAAGATATGCAAGGACATCGCTTTGGGTTAATTGAGTACTTTCGGCATTGATTACGAGTTCCGGTTCATTGAGATCCCCGCTGAGAATAAGACTCACCGGTTCCCCATCTATTTCAATTTTTGTTTCAACATTAATCTGAGGGTTAAAATCAACGGAGTTAAATATGATCTCCCCTGCTACAATAAGTAATTCATTCCCTAGATAGAAAATCTTACCACCCGCCAGTGCCTTAAGATTTCCACTAAAGCGCATGATCCCATCTCCATAGTCCAGTAACCATAATTCACCTTCAAATTCGGCTTCCATCTGGTCGTTTGAGATGAGTACATCGCTGGCAAATTGAGTATTTAAACTATACCTGAAGATGCTACTCTCCGTACGACTGACAGTTTGCTGGTATGATTCCACGGACTCAAAATTGCTGTAATAGGCAGCACGTTTTACTGGAATAATTGCGTTAACGTCTAATGTATCCTGACCCGTCAGCAGAAGATCTGCATCGGCAATGGCCTCAATCTGACCATCTGTACTCCGGTAGTAAATTTCATCAGCTATAAGTTTTACGTCAAACTTGGGATGAAAAAATGATTGTAGATCAATCTTCCCTTGTGCGTTCACTACCCCATTATATGCCTGAGCAGTATTCACCCCAATAAGACCGCCAATCAGTGAAGGAAGCTTTGCCACACCACCCTGTATATTCAAGGTTGAGCCTTCCGAGAAGATCATGCGACCAGAAAAGTGGTCAATACTCAAGGTGTTGTCCAATAGTGTAAATTCTGAATGAATATCTGTTATGGGATTGCCCAGGATTGGAAGTTCAAGATATCCATTATGACCTCTTACTTTTCCGTCTCGAATCGGAGCTGAAAGAGACCCTGTAAAGTCTAAGTTACCAATAAAATCACCTCTAATCCGATCGATTGATGATATGTATGAACTGAGAAAAGGCATCTCATTCAAATTAAATTCGAAGTTGAGCCCCATTTCTCTATCAGCAACTTTCATTCTATCCTCAGCCACAAAATCCAATGACACTGGCATGAATCCTGTACCGCTACCATAACCCCAGGTACTCAGCATTGAAAGGGAATCAAAGGTCACCAGATTACCCTCATATAAAAAATCGGCATGACCACTTGTGAAGGCCAGGGTGTCAAAGCGACCATCAATAATGTCAATATTGCCATCAAGTTTGGTCCGAATAGGTGTACCCCGGATCGCTAAGGAACCGCTGGCTCTACCAGAAATCGGGATTCCCACGACCTTTTTAAATTTCAGGTCCGCAAGTCTGTAGTTATCAAAATTGATGGAAAAATTCTGGACGGCAGTCCTGATTTGATCTCGCCTCATTTTATAACCCCAGGGTAATTGACCTATGAGGGTCAGAGAACCATCATTCTTCACTGCATCAATCCGATTACTAATAACCGTATAGCTTTTAAGGGTCAGATCAATTTTTGCAGTATCGCTGGGGTAGCCAATGGTATTGCCGTTGTAGAGCACAAATTGAGCATCGATGACAGGATCGTTAAGTGACCCAGTTATTGTTGCCTTGCCAGTTCCAATTCCACGAATGGATTTTCCAAGACCCAGGAAATCTGTAATTTGATCGAAATCAATTAATTCAAAATTTACCGATAGTCCAAGGCCACTGTTTTTCTCGTAGGTCCCCTGCACCGATAATCCACCTTGATTAAAGGCAAACACACAGGTTGGAAAGTCATAGCTGTTTTTATCAGATTTGCTCAGGTAAAGATTGTCGACCAGCTTTAGTTGGTTCTGATCTACGGTAAAATTTAATTTATTGATCCCCATACCTGAAGGTCCGTAAAACCCTGCAAATGACATTATGTTTTTCGAACCCTGAAGATGAAACTCCTCGATTTCATAATCCTTACGTGAGAAGCTTGCAGAAATTGTATATGAGAGGAGAGAATCTCTCAGAACAGTACCTTGATTACCCTGGAGGGCGAAATATCCTTGTAGCCCCGATTTTTCAATTTCCACATCATATTTTCCAAGACCAGAAAGGGTGAGCTGATCTTTTATTCCAAAATTAGATGGTGTCATTTCACCGCTTATGCGAGGGTGACCAATATCTCCTGAGATATGAAATTTAGATCCAATCTCGCCCTGGAGACCTTTTGGGATTGAGAGTAATTCCAAAAAACGAAAATCTGAAATAGATGCAATTACCCCAATATCGAGCGTATCATCAATTATTGTACCCGAATACGAGAGCGTATTTTCAGTCTGCTTCATTATTCCTTTAGTCAAGCGGATGTCCCCGTTAGGACTATAAAGGATGTCCGCGGATAAAGAATCAATTTGAAGTTTATTGACCGTCAGTAATTCAAATCTGGGTTTTAGCGTGTATGCCCCATCAATACCTGTAATAGAAACCTGCCCTATTGGCTCAGTGAAGTGCAGGCCTTTAATTTTTACAAATGGTTCAAGATTGATGCGAAAAAAATCTACAAGACATGTTAATACTCCCAGGGAATCAATATCAGCATAGATTTCCATATTATTCAAATCACTACCCAGCTCAAGCTCAAGGGATTGCCCAATGCTGGTCTGGTAATACTTTCCTAGATTAAATGGAACGGTCTGGGCGTCCTGAATAATTGAGCCAGAACCGCTTAGCTCAAATCCTTGAGAATTTTGATTCAGCTTAAGATCAAAATCCACCATAATGTCCGCATAATCTGATGGTATCGGTTTATTTATAAATTGCGAAGGTGCAATATGGCGACCACGGACCTGGGCACTGAGCTGGTCTGCCATAATTTTAGATTGTATTTCCAGATCTAGAGATTCAGAGTTTATGAGTAAATCATCGATGGTGAGCAACTTTTTGGGGTCGATTCCCAATAACCCTGATAGCAAAAGTGTGTCAGGCGATAATGAGGGAGCTATTAGTTCAGCTGATCCAAAGCTGATGCCGATAAAGTCGTCAATCATCCAGAGATTGGCTTCTATTTTATTCAACTTCACAACTTGAAGTGAATCATATATTTCGAGATTCAGAATGCCTTGAGATGCATCTATTTGATTAACAACAATCGATCTGTTTGAATTTTGATTTGAAGCAGGAGATATGATATCCCGTATAAATTGTGAATCGTATGTGAATTTGTTTAATGACAGTTGATCTACAACCCACTCTTTTGTAGTCCAGTTGAAATGAATGCCTCTAAGTGAAAGCTCTTCAGCGGTAAATAATGTGTCTTCAGCGGGGGTCGTCATCAGCTTTATATTGCTAAGTCCCAGCGATTCAGATAATAATCCACCTTCTATCCGCCCCTCAACCTTTAGCTGACTCGGAAGAAGCAGATAATCATTGAGGGCATTAATGGTGACTGTTGTAAAAAGATGAGTGTGGAATAAAAAGAGGTAAAGATGGATAGCAATGGCACTTATCACCACTCCTGTTATCCAATGTGCGACCCTCTTTTTCATACCTGATTCTGCTCCCTCATTTAGCCTTGAATTTACAGGCTATTTCTCATATTTCTACCACTTAGAGCTTCCAGAGTTCATTGTTTTATTGGTTTTTCGGATATTGTCTGGAGGGACGTGATATAAAACAGAAGGCAATAAAAAAAGCAATGACCAGGTTACCCTGCCGGCTTCCTGATCATTGCATATTATTATCAGATCCTATGGCTTATTGCCCTGAATCTAATCTAGGTTCTTTTTAGGATCCTCTTCATCTACGACTTCAAAGTCAGCTTCTTCGACCTCGTCGGCGTTGGGTGCCTCTTTACCGGTACCAGCCTCTGCTTGTGCGCCATCCTCGCCGCCTTCGTTCTTACTGGCCTCGTAAATGGAGCCAGAAGCCTGGTTCCATATTTCAGTCAGCGCTGTGAAAGCCGCTTCAATGTTGTCCTTGTCTGAACTAACCTGGGCAGATTTAAGGAGTTCCAGTTTTTCTTCAATCTGAGCCTTAATCTCAGGTGTAACTTTATCACCATATTCTTTCAGGTTTTTCTCAGTTTGGTAAACCAGAGCATCAGATTTATTTCTGACATCGATCAATTCGCGGATTTTTGTATCTTCCTCAGCATGTTTTTCGGCATCATTAATCATCTCTTCCTTCTCAGCATCAGTCAATCCACTTGAAGCTTCGATCCGAATTGATTGCTCCTTGCCAGAAGCTTTGTCTTTGGCGGCTACATGCATGATACCATTGGCATCGATGTCAAAAGTCACCTCAACCTGTGGTGTACCACGGGGAGCGGGCGGAATACCATCCAGTATAAAGCGGCCTAAAGATTTATTGTCAGCAGCCATTTGTCGCTCACCTTGAAGTACATGAACCTCTACCTGAGTTTGATTGTCGGCTGCAGTGGAGAATGTCTCACTCTTTTTAGTAGGAATTGTCGTATTACGCTCGATAAGACGCGTACACACACCTCCCAAAGTTTCGATACCCATTGATAAAGGTGTAACATCCAGTAATAGGACATCAGAAACAGAACCGGATAGTACTCCACCTTGAATTGCAGCGCCCATGGCCACAACTTCATCAGGGTTTACACCGTGATTAGGTTCTTTCGCAAATAATTCCTTGACGATTTCTTGAACTTTAGGAATCCTTGTGGATCCACCAACCAGGATAACCTCATCAATATCGTTGGCTGTAAGACCTGCATCTTTGATGGCACTTAGACAAGGGCTGTGCAATCTTTTAAAAAGATCATCGGTCAAGTCTTCAAACTTTGCCCGAGATAAGGTGAGAACCAGGTGCTTGGGGCCTGTCTGGTCAGCAGTAATGTAGGGCAGGTTGACTTCAGTTGAATTTGTACTGGAAAGTTCAACCTTAGCTTTTTCAGCGGCTTCTTTTAGCCGCTGCATGCCCATGGCATCCTTTGAAAGATCAATTCCTTCAGACTTTTTGAATTCACCAACCAACCATTCAATAATCGCCTGATCCCAATCATCACCACCCAGGTGAGTATCACCATTGGTAGACTTCACCTCAAAAACACCGTCACCCAGTTCCAGTACGGAAATATCAAATGTTCCACCACCTAAATCAAATACGGCGATGGTTTCATCGGTTTTTTTATCCAGACCATAAGCCAAAGCAGCAGCAGTTGGTTCGTTTATGATCCTCAATACATTTAACCCTGCAATTTTACCAGCATCTTTGGTTGCCTGTCGCTGAGAGTCATTGAAATAAGCTGGTACTGTGACAACAGCATCTTCAACTTTCTCACCTAGATACTCTTCAGCAGTCTGTTTCATTTTCTGAAGAATCATGGCAGAAATTTCAGGAGGAGAATAAGAATCACTCCCTACCTGAACCTGACTACGACCACCAGGACCACTTACAATTTTATAAGGGACTTCTTCGATCTCACGACCCACTTCATTGAACTTGCGTCCCATGAATCGTTTTACCGAATAAATAGTATTCGTCGGATTAGTAATCGCCTGTCGTTTTGCGGGTTGTCCAACCAGACGATTGCCCTCTTTTGTGAATGCAACCACAGATGGCGTGGTGCGACCTCCCTCTGCATTTGTGATCACAACGGAATCTTTTCCCTCAATCACCGACACACAGGAGTTTGTGGTACCTAAATCGATACCGATAACTTTACCCATTTTTCACCTCGTTTATGCTCATTTTATATATTAGTACATTTTTCATAGTCTTATTCTATTGACAAGTCTTGTGCCAATAGAAAATATACGCCCATATGGCACATACAGAACAGCATATCCGCCTATATGACTTATATTGAATTGATTTATTTGGTGTTTTTGTTGTTTTGATGATAGCTGTTAACAATTGGCATACGCCTGCCAATACCAAATGCTTTGGACGATACGCGTATGCCCGGCGGCATTTGTTGGCGCTTGTACTCATTGATCCGCACCCTATTCAACAATTCAAGCACTAATTCGGGATCCCAGCCTTTTGCTATCAATGACTTAACATCCGAGTGTTCTTCGATAATGGAGTTTACTAGAGGTGCAACAACTTCATAGTCAAAAGGATCAACCTGATTTTCGCGTAATTCAGCGCTGGGAACCTTAGAAATAGTATTTTGCGGGATTAAATCAGCACCTTGGATCTGGTTGTAATAATTAGCCAGAGCGTAGACCATGCGCTTCCCGATATCGCTTATCACTGCCAATCCACCTGACATATCTCCATAAAGTGTACAGTAACCCAGTGCAATTTCAGTTTTATTGCCAGTAGACAGAAGCAGACTACCTTCCTTATTTGAGAAGCTCATTAAAATATTACCCCGAATCCTGGCTTGTAAGTTTTCCTCTGGCAAGCCATCAAGAGGAGCACTTAGCACCTCCGTGAAAGTTTCCTGAAAGACATCGAAAACAGTCGCTATAGGTACATTTAAATATTTTATTCCGAGATTCTTGGCTAATAATTCAGCATCTTCAACACTATGATCTGAAGAATACTTCGAAGGCATGGCTATGCCTAGAACATTGCTGGCTCCAAGTGCTTCCGCAGCAATCGCCGCAGTTACTGCTGAATCTATACCCCCCGATAATCCCAGAACCGCCTTTGAATGGCCAGTTTTGCGAAAATAATCATGCACCCCCAGTACCAGACCTTTGAAGATTTGTTCATCCTTAGGTATCACCCTGAGCTTGATTCCCTTTTTTACAGCTGTTTTAAGAGGCAATTCCAACTGACTGATGCACTCTTCAAACTGTGGACTTGTATGAATCCAGGCACCACTTTTATCGGCAACCATAGACATTCCATCGAATACAAGTTGGTCCTGTCCTCCGACTAGATTTACATAAATATAAGGTTTATGGTATTTTTTTACTTTGTTGGATATCAGCAGACTGCGTTCAATATATTTATTGGTTACAAAGGGTGATGCAGAAAGATTAATAAATAGATCTACCCCTGAATCTCCCAATATATCACAAATTTTATAATCAATATCTTCATCCCACAGGTCTTCACAAATGTGAATACCCAAATCCAGCGTCTGTCCATTTCGAAATTTGATTTTGACTGGCTGATTGTCCCGACCCGGCTTGAAATAGCGCCATTCATCAAAAACATCATACGTTGGCAGAAGCGATTTGTGAACCCACTGTTTTAATTGACCATTTTGAAGAACCGCCACAGCATTATATGTATCACTACCATCAAAATGAATCGCCCCTATGAGGGTAAGCATTTCTCCACTGGATTTTGCCAATAGATCAACCATCTTCAGATTATCAGCAACGAAGTGATCTTCCAGAATCAAATCTTGAGCAGGATATCCAGGAATGAACATTTCTGGAAAGACCAGCAAATCAGCTCCTGCCGCATCCATCTCATTCATTACCTGCAGTGCCCGATCTGTGTTTTTAGGCAGATCACCTACTGTAGGATTCAGTTGAGCAATGGCAACGTTTAAGCTGGAGCTCATGATTTGGTATCCTGTATAAGATTCATCATTGAATCAACTGCCTCCCGTGGTGTTTCAACTTGAAGCATCCCGGGAATATCCCATGATCGAAACCCCACAAGCGGTTTTTCATAGCCGAGAGTATATGCAGCTTCCGATAAAGTGCCGTACCCGCCTTCCACTGCAATTGCACCATGGACTGATCGGATGATAATTCCGTTGCGAAGGTCTCCCATCCCGGTCATTACAGGAATATTCAAAAAGTCATTTGCCAGTGAAAGATCACTTTCTTTTAAGATGCCTACTGCTATCCCACCGCCAGCCTGCACCCCCTTACTGGCAGCTTCCATGACTCCACCAGCTCCACCAGTATAGACCACGACACCCATTTGTCCAAGTAACTGACCAACTTTATAAGCAAAGTCCAGTCCCTCAGCGCTGGCGTCTCGGGCACCAATGATAGCAATGCGGTTCGCTTTCTGGGCAAGGATCATGGATTAAGCCGCGAAATGGTCCTTGGAAATGGGATAGTTTCTCGGATGTGTTTCAATCCACATAACCAGGCGACCACACGTTCAACTCCCAGACCGAATCCTGAATGGGGAAAAGAGCCGTAACGTCTAAGGTCCAGATACCAACTATAATCATCCTCTGATGCACCATCTTCTTGAATTCTATTGATGAGAAGGTCAATGTCATCTTCTCTCTGAGAACCACCGATTATCTCGCCGTATCCTTCTGGTGCCAACATATCCAAAGCCAGTGCCTGGTTTTCATTTTCGGGATCACGCTTCATATAAAAAGCTTTGATGGCAACTGGATAACGGTGCACCATAACAGGACTGTCAAACTGGTTGGATATTATGGTTTCGTCGGCTCCACCAAAATCATCCCCCCACTTAATATCAACATCATTTTCCTCCAGAATCTTCACTGCGTCGCTGTATGAAATACGAGGAAATGGTTTTTGAATTGCTTCAAGTTTACTGATATCTCTTTCCAGGGTTTCCAGTTCTGGTCGTCTATGTTCTAGCACCTGAGAGACAATGTAAAACACGAAATCTTCTGCAAGATCCATGTTCATATCAAGATCGTAATAGGCCATTTCTGGTTCCACCATCCAGAATTCAGTGAGATGTCGACGGGTTTTTGATTTTTCTGCTCGAAAAGTGGGACCAAAACAGTAGATTTTTCCGAATGCCGCCGCACAGGCTTCCCCATACAATTGCCCGCTCTGGGTCAGATAGGCTTTTTCACCAAAATAATCCGTTTCGAACAGCGTCGCAGTCCCTTCCGTGGCTGCCTTTTGAAAAATGGGTGTGTCAACCAGAGTAAAATCCCGATCATCAAAGAAATCACGAATCGATTTTATAATCGTGTGGCGAATGCGAATAATAGCATGCTGACGTTTTGATCTTAACCATAAATGGCGATTGTCCATTAAATAATCTGTTCCATGCTCTTTCTTAGCAATGGGATACTCTTCTGCTACTGCGACCAGTTCAACTTTGTGGACCAACATCTCATATCCATTGGGTGATCGAGGTTCTGCCTTAACTTCACCAGTAACTATCACTGAGGATTCTTGTGTAATTACATTTTTAACATCAAATGACGCCTCATCGGCATCAAATTTTGTTATCACACACTGCATGATACCGGTACCATCGCGCAGTAAAAGGAACCAGATTTTCCCACTTTTACGGACATTGTATGCCCACCCCTTAAGTGTTACGGTTTCCCCAACAAAGTCTTTTGCATTTTGTATAAAATATTCTTTCATCGTTTTACCATTCTTCCGTCATTGATTCTATGATTAGATCGATTAATTTCTCGATCGCTTCGGCATATGCGTCCTCACGTAGAAGTTTTTCGGCATCACTTCGCTGGGCATTTTCATCCTCACTAAAATAAGTACCAAAAACAGTATAATTCTTTTTA
>JABMPR010000232.1 GCA_013202895.1 bacterium
AAATACACACCTGTACTCACGGGATTGCCGGAGTCGTCGGTACCATTCCATTGTATGGCATATTTACCCGCGGGTTGGTACCCGGATTCCAGAGATTTGATTGATCGTCCACGGACATCATAAATCAGCATTTTCACATCGCCTGCCTCAGGTAGACTATAGCTGATGGTGGTGGTTGGGTTGAAGGGGTTGGGGTAGTTTTGAAATAATATGAAACTTGAGGGCAGGAAATTTTTTCGCTCTCCATCATCTACCGCCACAACACCACCTTCCTGATAGACTGCTAGTCCTCCTTCAGCAAACCAACCTTCCCCTGCAAGAGACTGAGTTCCAATCCATTTATTCCCGTTGTCATCAATTGCGATTGAGGATATTTTTGAGGTGGGTAAGCTGGAATTTCCAGAAGTAAATAACACCCAATTTTCGCCATTTAATTTGACTAATCCACGTGGAGAAGGTCCAAAAAGTCCCGTCAACTCGCCAACACCAAACCATTTTGTCCCCTCTCCGTCAATTGCCAATGAAAAGATTACATCGACTCCTGAATTATTGTAAGTCGTCCAACTGCTTCCATCAAAGGCAACCAGGCCACACCCGCCGGTCCCAATCCACTTTACATCATTTTCATCGATAACGATTTTTTCGGCCCGCCTTACCAAATATGAGCCTGAATCTGAAGTATCATATACTGCCCAATTATTTCCGTCAAATGATGCAAGCCAATAACAGGCTAGCCATATAAGGTCGTTGCTGTCAAATGCTATCGACCCGACTCGGTTGTCAGGGAGACCTGAATTAGACGTATCATATACTGCCCAATCAATTCCGTCAAATGATGCAAGACCAGCATTGGTCCCGATCCATTTCATTCCACTCGCATCTATTGCTATGGTATATACGGAATTGCTGGGTAAATCAGAATTGCTTGTATCATATACGGTCCAGGTAGTTCCATCAAATAATGCAAGACCATTGTCCGTCCCTATCCACCTAGTTTCGCTATTCTCAATCGTGATTGAATTAATACTGTTTGAGGGCAAATCAGAATTAGTGGTATCGTAAACCGTCCAGCTATTCCCATCAAATGAAGCTAATCCTTCAGAGCCAACCCACTTGACCCCGTTGTTGTCGATTGCTACTGTTGAGATTGAGCTTGACGGCAATCCAGAATTGGAAGCATCATAAACTATCCACTCCGGATTCAGGCCAAGGGCACAGGTATATGGCAGCAAAACTGTCAGGATCAGAATCGTGCCAACGCTAATCATGCTAAAAAAATTGTCAATCATACTTCCCTCCCGTTTCGACATCAATTTCTTTCTCATGACTAAATGTAAAGAAAAAGCCTGATTTGTTACCTCTACAAACCCTCTACAAATGCAGATTTTGAGATCTTTGATTTTAGGACTGGCAAATCGATATGAAATCTATGACTCGTCTGGATATGCGGGGATCACGATTCACCCCTCCCAACCGTAATTACTACGATTGATTTATGATTCACCGTTCCGATCACCCTTACTTCAAACTGTTTTATTTTAAGGGTCTTGTCATATATTACAGGTAAGAATTCTATGCTATTGCGACAATCTATTGCTTGATATTTTTCCAGGGTTGGCGAGTGCACATCCTTCGAGAACCTCTGGAAGACACAACAGAATTACCTCAGGATTATAATGTCCATGAGCTGTCAGCCCAGGGGGACCACGTTGCGATTATACCAGCTACTACTTCTACTGATTATGTCTGTCTTTTGTTACGGCCAGAACAATCAAATCAAATTTGACCACCTCACTATTGAAGATGGACTTTCACAGGGAACCGTCCACTCCATTCTTCAAGACAACCGGGGATTCATGTGGTTCGGTACCCGCTTTGGCCTGAATCGGTATGATGGCCATGAGTTCAAGGTGTTTGCCCATAATCCCGAAGATAAAACCAGCCTTCCAGGCTACCGAATTCTCAATCTATGTATGGATCACTCCGGCACAATTTGGGTTGGAACTGAAACAAACGGCTTGGCCAGGTATAATCAAACCACTGAAAATTTCCATAATTTTCACTTTGATCCTGCTGATTCCAGCAGCTTGAGCAGTAATCTGATTACCTGCATTTTTGAAGATTCAGAACAAACATTATGGATTGGGACCCAGGATGGTTTAAATCGCCTTGATAAAAACGGGCAGGGATTTTCTAAGTACTACCACCTGGACAACGATAGTACCAGTCTACCCTCCAACCATATTTCGGCATTGTCGGAAGTTTCACCAGGAATCTTGCTAGTGGGGACCGGTTCCGGTGAGATGGCTGAATTTGATATTGGAAGTAGTCAATTTACTGAAATCAGGAATGAACAATTCTGGCCATCCAACTCAAGTAATAGAGGCATACAAGAGATTCTTAAGGACCGAAACCATGATTATTTCTGGGTGTCAAGACTTACTTACGGCTTAACAAAATTCAGTCTCTCTGAGGGAATACTTGAAAATTATCGATTGTTTGAGGGGACTGGCCGCGTCACAAGTACTGATTTTATTTTTTCAATATGCCAGGATCAGGACGGTCGGTTGTGGCTAGCCACAGTGGGAGGTCTTACACTCTTTAATCCGCAGACTGAAACATTCATTTTTAATACCCATGATGATTCAAAGTCTTTCGGTCTGGGCGATGAGATCATTTATTCCGTTTTCAATGATGATCAGGGTCTGGTTTGGGCGGGAGGGGATTCTCAAGGTCTCAATATTTATAAGCCGAATCAGATTCGTTTTGAATTGTTTAGCCATTCATCTGCAAATAGCCAGGGACCGAGTGGAAACGACATCTACTCCATAATTGAAGATAGATTTGGGGATATCTGGTTTACATCCCTGGGTGGTGGCACCAACAGATTTAATCCCACAACAGGTACCTACAGATATTACCAGACTGATGATACAAAACGGGGTGTCTGGAGTATGAGTTATGCCATGAAGGTCATGATTGATCAATACGACAAGGTCTGGATCGGAACAGCGGTGGCTGGTTTATCACAGGTAGATCCGCAAAGTGGTGAACGACTGAAACTATATTATAATAATTGGCGGGCCAACAGTTTGAGTGGTCCTACAATTTATTCCTTCAGTGAAGCCAGAGATGGCACTATTTGGATAGGTACCATGGATAATGGTTTGAATCGTTTCAACCGGGAAGCAGATAATTTTACCAATTTTGCACATGACAAGAATGATAAAAGTAGCATTGGTGGGGATCGTATCTATGCCTTATTAGAGGATGAATCAGGTGTCCTTTGGGTAGGCACTGCCAAAGGAGGCTTGAATCGTTTCTATCCTGAATCCCAAAGTTTCACATCATTCACCAATAAAATTGAGGATAAAAACAGCATTGGGTCCAATTGCATATTGGATCTTTATGAGGATTCAGAAAATAATCTTTGGATCGCCACCAAAGGCGGGGGACTCAACAAACTTGATCCTCAGCGAAAGAATTTTTCCCGCCTTGATCTAGGTTTTGAAAACCAAAATATTATCACCTATAGTATTGAGCAGGACGATCAGGGATATCTCTGGATATCAACCAACAAGGGTTTAATTAAGGCTGATCCGGAGCATGGCTTTCTAAACCATTATACATCCGTAGATGGTTTACAGGGGAATGAATTCCTATATGGGTCCAGTTTGAAAGACTCTCGGGGTTATATTTATTTCGGTGGTCCCAATGGGTTAAATCGCTTTCACCCTGATTCCGTTTTAAATAACGCGCATATTCCGCCGGTTGTCATCACTAAATTCAAAATTAATTATGAAGAAGTGCCCATCGGAAAAATGCCTGATGGTCGTACTGTACTCGACAAATCAATTACTGAAACAAGAGGTATTGTTTTAATCCACCAAGATAAAGTAATCTCAATTACTTATTCAGCTCTGGACTATTCAAGTCCTGATAGAAACCGCTTTGCCTATAAGCTCGATAATTTTGACGAGAACTGGATCCAGGCAGGTTTTGATCATACCGTTACCTATACCAGTCTGGAACCGGGAGATTACACCTTCCATGTTAAAGCCAGTAACAATGATGGCGTGTGGAATGATACCGGAGTCAGTGTAGACATCACCGTCCTCCCGCCCTACTGGCAAACCTGGTGGTTCAGATTACTCTTGTCTCTGATATTGGTTTTTATGGTTTTAATGTATGTCCGTCTGCGCTTCAGACGAATGGAGATTGAGAAGCGAAAGTTAGAAAAACTGGTGATTGAGCGAACGGCGGAGTTAAAGCTGGAAATTGAAGAGCGTCAACGTGTGGAAACCGAAAAAATGCAGTTGAATGTTGATCACCTCAAGCGGGAACTGGTAAGCAAATCAATGCATGTAACAGAAAATCAAGACAATGTGAATGCCTTAATTGGACAGCTCAAAGACATGCAGAAGTTGGATAACAATGAAATGCGACAAGGCTTTAATGGGATTATCAGGTATTCCAAAAATTTATTCAAATCCGGACAAGACTGGGATGAATTTGAAAAATGGTTTGCAGAAGTGCATACTGATTTTTTTGAAAATATTCTGAGTGAATACCCTGAACTAACACAGCGTGAGCTGAAGGTCTGTGCTTTAATAAGAATAAACCTGGTGACAAAAGATATATCCAACCTGATGAAAGTTCAGCCTAAAACTATTCAAATCTACAGGCATCGGATTCGGCACAAACTAGGGCTTACCTCAGATGAAAATCTGAATCATTATCTCGTCAGGTATTGATTGCGTGTCGCCCCCCGGAAGAGAGAACACACATGGTGGACCGCGACAAACTCAGACAAGTCGGACAAAGCGTCCGAGGAAGCTCAAAGGGCGGGGGAGACTCCGCCCTTTTTTGAAACCAGGTCCCGAAATGTTGCTAAAATGTTGCTATTGATGGGTCGATTTGTCCACGATTGTCCATTACTCGCTAG
>JABMPR010000233.1 GCA_013202895.1 bacterium
CCACTTTCCTCATCTCCTTCCAGGGCATGGGCAGTCTCCTTTCATGGTATCTACCCAGTTTAACCCAATAATGTGTTACCTATGTCTTGACATTATTGTGTTACCCATGTCCTGAAACTGTACCCCATCCCCAATCATTCTTCTAATTTTTAATCCGGGGATTTTTCAACCTCCGCATCACACTGTTCAGATATTAACAAGTTTCGATTTCCTGATAGCCTAAGAAGCCCTTGCTTTAAAAAATATCATCATTAACTTAACCGGTAACTTTACCGATTAAGGGTTGACCAATTATGTCCACCAAACCGATAACACTTCAGGATATTGCCCTGCGCTTAGGCATCTCGAAAGTTGCAGTATCCAAGGCTTTGAGGGGTCATTCTGATATCAGCAAGTCAACCACTGAAAAGGTTATTGCGTTGGCTGCCGAGTTGGACTATCGCCCCAACATATTAGCGCGTAAGCTGGCTGCCAGAGAAACGCGAACAATCGGGCTGGTCGTTCCCAAAATTGCCCACCATTTTCTGACCCAGGCCATCGATTCCATTTATTCCACTGCCTATGAGGAGGATTATGAGATCGTTATGATGGTATCGGAAGAGGATGAGCAGTTGGAGGCCAAGCATATCGCAACCCTGCTTTCCATGCGTGTGGATGGTTTGCTTATCTCGGTGACAGAACAGACACAAAACCGGGAAATATTCCAACGGGTTGCAGATAATGGGACACCTCTGGTATTTTTTGACCGAGTTATTGAGGATATTGGATTCAGCTGTATTACTTCGGCGGACGAAGACGGTGCCACTCAGCTCATTAACTTCGCTATTGAGAAAGGTTATCGCAGGTTTGGTCACATTGGGGGACACCAGACTGTGAGCATTGGCCGCGATCGATATTTGGGATTTTTAAATGCCCTGGAATCACATGAGCTATCAGTAAAACCGGAAGACGTGGTCTTTGGTGGATTCAGCCGAACTGACGGCTATTCGGCTTTTACTACGATGCACAGTACAGGTGATTTGCCGGAGATTCTTTTTGCTGTGACATACCCGGTTGCTCTGGGCGTGCTTATGGCTAGTCGGGATTTAGCTGTACGCATCCCACAGGATATTGACCTGCTTTGTTTTGGGGGCAGCAATTACAATAATCTTATTTCACCTGCAATTACCGGAATTAAACAACCGGCCGCCCAAATTGGTAAAATGGCGCTTGAGCACCTGCTGCTCCAAATCAAACAGCCCGATGAAGAATTTGATAAAAGATTTACAGTTCCAGTCGAGCTAAATATTGCTGATACATGCATCGGACCAGAACATAAGGAATTATAAAATAATGTCACATCTTAATCAATTTAGATTTCTGGATTCTAATCCTGTGGTGAGGGAAATTGCCTTTGAGTTATACTCAACGATCAAGGATTTCCCTATCCTGTCACCCCATGGCCATGTAGATCCTCAAATATTTGCCCTTAACCAGCCATTTTCTGATCCCTCACAACTTCTGGTGATGACGGATCACTATGTGTTAAGGATGTTGTACTCACAAGGAATCTCATTGGATGATCTTGGGATCCCTCGACTCGATGGAACGGTATTTCAAGAGGACAGACGTAAGATCTGGCAAGTCTTTGCTGATCATTATCAACTCTTTGCTGGCACACCAACGGGGATCTGGATGGAATACGAATTGAAGAATGTATTCAATGTAGAACTGGACCTCTCTGGCGATACGGCTACAGATGTATATGATCATATTAATTCCTGCCTGAAACGAGAAGAATTTCTTCCGCGTAACCTCTTTGACGCATTTAACATTGAGGTTTTGTGCACCACTGATGCGCCTCATACAGCACTCACTTCACATCAACAGATCCATGATTCAGATTGGAACGGCAATATCAAACCCAGTTTTCGACCGGATTCGCTGACAAATTTGGGAAATCCAAACTGGCTCAGAGATTTGGAAAAAACCAGCCAGCTGGCTGGGTTCGATGTAAATAATTATAGCGATTTTATTAAGCTCCTCGAAAACCGTCGCGAATATTTCAAACTGCATGGAGCCATTGCAACTGATCATGATACTCGGAGTCCATACACTCATAAATTATCTGACCAAGAAGCCAGTAATCTGTTTGAAAAAGCCTTGAAAGGTATCTCGGATCCTGCTGACACTCAGGTATTTATGGCTCATATGCTTATGGAAATGGCCCGAATGAGTCGGGACGATGGATTGGTCATGCAACTGCATGCTGGCTCATGGAGAAATCATAACCAAATGGTTCTTGATACTTGGGGTGTGGACATGGGTGGCGATATCCCCGTTCAGATAGAGTATACTGAGAATCTTAAAGCATTATTGAATACTTATGGAAATGATCCAAAATTCAAACTGATCGTTTTTACTTTAGATGAGTCAAGCTATACACGGGAATTGGCGCCACTGGCTGGACATTATCCAGGTCTGAAGCTAGGTCCAGCCTGGTGGTTCAATGATAGTATCCAGGGCATGACCCGTTATCGTGAACAAGCCATGGAAACAGGGGGAATCTACAATACGGTAGGCTTTAACGATGATACACGAACCATCCCCTCAATCCCAGCCCGTCACGATCTTAGCAGACGAATCGATTCCAATTATTTGGCTGGCCTCGTTTCCCGGCATATCATAAATATAGAGCAGGCTATAATCATGAGCAAGGCCCTAGCATATGACCTGGTAAAAACTGGATATAATCTTTAACTCGGAAGAATGTATTACGCATCCCACCAGGAATTACTCAGACCTGTTTGTGATCTCCCTGCTTTTTGGAGTACATCATGCGGCGTACTATCAGATCGCATCATTATTAATTTGCACCAGGTCCTAATTCTGAAGTCGGTCAATACATAAAATGGATCGGATTGGTAATATCAGGTCTCCCTTGATACCTTGATGATTGATATAAATAAAAGGAGAATTGGTAAGATGAGCATTTTCGATCTGAGCGGTAAAAGAATTGCCATAACTGGAGGAGCAGGTGTACTGGGCGCCTCATTAGCTAAAGGCTTTACTGCAGCAGGTGCGACGGTCGCAATACTGGACCTCGCTGAGGACCGTGCTAAAGAATACGCGAGTAATCTGGGTGCAGGGAACATTGGAGCAGGAATCAATGTCCTGGAGCGTGACAGTATAAGTTCAGCCTTGGATATCTGCCTCAAAGAAATGGGTGGTGTAGACATTCTTGTGAATGGGGCTGGTGGGAATCACCCCAAAGCAACCACAGGACCAGAGATGCCATTTTTTGATATTCCTAAGGAAAGTCTTGAGTTTGTCTCGGGTCTGAATTTGACGGGTACAATTCTTCCATCACAAGTGTTTGGAAAATACATGGCTGAAACAAAACTAGGTTGTATCCTGAACATATCATCAATGAATGCATTCAGGCCGCTGACCCGCATTCCCGCTTATTCAGCAGCAAAGGTAGCCGTTTCGAATTTTACCCAGTGGTTGGCCGTGCATATGGCTCAGGAATACTCAGGAGCCATTCGGGTGAATGCCATTGCGCCAGGGTTTTTCCTGACTGATCAAAATCGATTTCTGCTTACCGACAAAGAAACTGGTGAACTCACACCACGGGGAAGTCAGATACTAGGGCACACTCCACAGGGACGTTTTGGTGAACCAGATGATCTCTTGGGGACGGCTATTTGGTTGGTTTCGGATGCCTCAAAATATGTTACCGGAATCGTTGTGCCTGTTGATGGTGGATTCTCTGCCTATAGTGGAGTTTGAGGATGGCTGGTTTAACACCGAATGTGAGTTGCTGAATTTCTATGAGATCTTTCAAAAGTGGGATTTCTTTCATTGTGGGTCAGAACTTTTTCGTCTGCATGTTCATCCCATACTCTTTATGCTTGAGCCATATCGACAAATTCAAAATCAACAGTTTCGATTGAGCTAGACTATCAATCATAACGACTCTCGCGATTAAGCTTTTTCATCTGAATTTGGTGATAGTAACGTATCGAATCAAGTATTATACCTACTGCAAAAAGGATTACAGCCACAATTACCAGACTCGCAGCCAATAAGGCTAAGGGGAGGTGATAGAC
>JABMPR010000234.1 GCA_013202895.1 bacterium
AGTTGGTAGAGCAGTTGACTTTTAATCAATTGGTCGCAAGTTCGATCCTTGCCGCGGTCACCACTCGAAGTCCTTGTTTTTTAACGTCCTGTTGAATCGCAGGGATTTTTTCTTTTATGGAACAATATCCCGAGAGTTGTCATAGATGGTCATAAGTGGTCATAGCTGACCCAAGTTATGGGATACATACGGGATACCGATCTAAGGTGAAAGTGATACAGCGAATTAATAATAAAAGTAAATATCAATCCGTCTATTGGTTGCCCTGTCCTGTGGGGTTTGATTGAAAAGTTCTATTTGCTCTTGAGTCGGCATTCCCTCAAAATCCAATGCGTTATATGGTAATTTATCACCCCAGAACAATGTTGAAATATTCCCAGATTCATAATCAAGACCATTCACCAGCATGTTCCTCAGGAAGAAAGATGTCCTATAACCGGTTAATTCATAATTTGAAGGGAATATCTGAGTTCTAATTGGCACATTATCCGAATGCCCATTCAAACTTACAAATCCATCGAATGAATTAATGTAATTGATCAATGAATCCAATATCGTTTGCTGTTCCCTATCATAGTCCAGTCCTGCGCTGAACAGATAATCTGAAGTGATTGAAAGATAGACACCCTCTTTCGCTCGTCTCGGTGTAACCTCATTTATTTCCATTTCATCGACCATTCCTTCAAGATTCACAAACAGTTTGTCAAGCGATTTATTGTGAATAAAAGAAACATATGTTTGCTTCAGGATAGGAATATTGATCAAAAGGATGGTTATTACTATAAGGGCAATCGAAAGGGATCTGAAAATTCGAGTCTTTCGTTCAGCCTTGAGCTTCTCTGAATAGGTTAGCTCTGCCCAGCTGTGGTACTCCTCTTCGCTTGTGAAAAGCTTATATATATTCCACTTCTCAAGAATGTTCTTTAGTTCATAGTGACCTAACGATGCCGCCAGGATTTCCTTTCGGTTTTGGATCGAACGAAACACCTCATTTGAGATACAAATGCCTCCCCTTTCTGCTAATGGCTGAATACGAGAAGCAACATTAATTCCCTCACCAAACAGGTCGCCATCCTTCTCGACAACATCACCAACATGGATTCCTATTTTAACCCAAATCTGATCTTCGGCATTCTTATCGCTATTGTAAGTTTTCAACTCATTCTGTATTTCGATTGCACACTGGCTTGCATCTAAGGATGAACTGAACTCCGCAAAGATCGAGTCCCCAATCTTCTTGACCAGGCGACCGTTTCTTCCAGCAATGAGTTTCTCACAGATGTCATCATGTATTTCCAGTAACCTAAAGGCATTCTGTTCATCCATTGTCATCATTTTGGAGTATCCAACAATGTCAGTGAACATTATCGCTGAAATTTTACGCTGACCTGAAGATTCTGATAAAGTCATGTCTCTCCCAATGTGTGGTGTGTGCAATAAATATATTCTTCATCCTATTGTTTTCCAAGGATCGTAGGTTCGACTTGTCGGGACGTAGCTGAATGGAGAGAAGCGTAGCCTGATTCCTACCGCGGTCACTCCCCAGAACACATTGTTTTTCAATACCACATTGACTCGAAGGACTTTTTCTCTTTTCTAGAATAATATTGTTCAGGTAGTCATAGATGGTCATAAGTGGTCATAGTTGACCCAATTTGCGGGATACATACGGGATACCGATTATCCCAACCTTGGAGATTCTCCATCACCTGTCTATATTGATTCAAACTCTGAGGGGAAATCATGACTACAACACCACTTCGCAAGCTTGCTGCAATCATGTTTACGGATATTGCAGGCTACACAAAAGCTATGTCTGCTGACGAAGACTCCGCACTCATCATGGTTCAAAGCCAACGCTCAATTCTGAAACCTCTCCTAATTGAGAATCGTGGGACTTTCGTCAAAGAGATGGGGGACGGGACACTCTCCTATTTCAATTCTGCTGTAGATGCTGCTACCTGTGCTGTGAAGCTCCAACAAGCCACTTATTCTGACTCTGCGTTGAACATCAGAGTAGGTGTTCATAGTGGTCAGGTACTTTTTGAGAAGAAAGATGTTTTTGGAGATGTGGTTAATGTTGCAGCAAGATTGGAAAGCATCGCTCCAGTTGGTGGGGTATGTGTATCTAAAATCGTCTTTGATGAGCTACCTCATAAAAATGGGATTGAAGGGATTCCTCTCGGCTTACAACAGCTGAAGGGGGTGGGTCGTTTAATTGATGTTTTTGCTCTGAAAGCAGAGAAACTCAAACAACCTGATCCAAAAGAATATGAAGACAACAAAGTACAACCCCATTCTGATGATGAGGTACCATCTGTAGCAGTATTGCCACTTGAGAACAAGGGCAAGGATGAAGATGCCTTCTACGCCTACGGAATCACAGCCGATCTGATTACTGATCTATCAAGTGCTGGAAGAATCAGGGTTGCCAGCATGAAGGATATTAATGCCCTTGATTTAAACACTTTGTCATCTATAGAAACGGCTGAAAAGTTGGACGTTCGATATATTGTGAGTGGCATGCTCTGGAAGCATGGAGACCAGTTTCAGCTCTCTATTGAAGTACATGATACAATAAGCCATACAGTTATTTGGTCAGACAGATGGCAGGAATCCTGGGAAGAGCTTACTACTATCAAAGGCAAACTCTCGGAGGGTCTCCTCAAGGTTCTCAATATTGCTAAAGACAAAGTAGATATTGCAAAAGCGATTCAGACCAACACAGAGGCTTATGAGTATTATCTCAAAGCAAAATTTAAATATGCAAAACGGCAAAATATTGAGGATATAGAGATTGCGCGTGGACTCTTTCAAAAAGCCATTGAATTAGACGAAACACTATTTCAAGCAAAGTTAGGTTTGGGGCTGTCGTATCATTACTCTGGTGATTATGAAAAGGCGATGAAATTTATTAAAAAAGCATTAAAACAAGCAGATGAAATTGGCAATGATCAAGGGGTAGGAATTTCGCTGAATAATATTGGAATTATTTACCTTGAAATAGGTGAAAATGATAAGGCTTTGGGTTACCACATGCGCTCCCTTGAGATAAAAGAAGAGCTTGGCGATAAATACGGGATAGGTATTTCACTCTACAATATCGGGCTGATTTATGAACGAAAAGGTGAATACGATAAATCTCTGGATTACCACACTCAATCACTTGCGATAAGAGAGGAGCTCGACGATAAAAGTGGGAGAGCTGCTTCGCTGAATGGTTTGGGGATTATATATGACAGAAAAGGAGATTATAACAAGGCTTTAGACAATTTTACTTATTCATATAAGCTGTGTATGGAGCTAAACGATAAACAAACAATAGGATATTCATTAAATAGTATTGGAATTATTCAAAATAGAAAAGGTGATTACGATAAGTCTTTGGACAGCTTTATTCGTTCACTTGAGATAAAAGAGGAGCTTAATGATAAAATGGGGAGAGTAGATTCACTTTTTAACATTGGTATTATTTACTACGTAAAAAGTGACTTCAAAAAAGCAAGTGAATATTTAGAAAATTCTATTACTCTTCAAAAAAAGATCGGGCTTAAGAGCAAGGAATTGTTACTTGGGGCTACGACCTATCTCTTCTTATCGTACAAACGACGGGGGAAAGAATTTGACCCATTGGAAATTTATGCGCTTGTCAAAGAAGTGGAGTACATGGATGAGGAATTTAACCTCCGCCTCTATGAGCTCTTAGAGGAGAAGTCCTTCCTCGAAGCTGCCTATAAGCAAGTTCAAGAAAATGTAAATGGTTTGGGGAATGATCTTAAGGAAAGGTTTCTCAACTATCCCATTCCAAAAGCAATCGTCGAAGCCTGGGAATCACTTAAATGAATATCTCCATATTAATCCAAAACCACAAAAACTCCACTGATAAGGAGAATGAATAATTTGGATAAAATTCCCTGGAAAGGCATAATTCACTCCGTCCAGCCCAGAATCAGACTGATGCGTTCGTTTGATGAACGCTCCCACAGCTATCTAGGGTACTGCCTTTATCTTTCTGGTGAGTTGTTAGGACAGCAAGGTGAGTTCTCCATTGGTATCGGGAAAGCCGCCTACCAGAAGCATCAGTTTCAGGTCGGGGACGAGGTTAGTGGTATATCGTTACCAGTACAGGACGACCGTAAGGAACCGGTTGGATACTACAAAACCAGTAAGCTGACTGTTTTGAACAGGATTGCGAATACTGCCTATACCCCACCCCCTTATCACTTTGTTGCAGTCAGTCTTGAGGAATATCGGGAGCGTGGACACCGACGGCTCTCAACAAGGACTTATGATACAAAGTGTCGAACTTGTGTCTGGGGCTGTCGGATGCCTGTAGAAATGATTGTTGACCATTGGAAGCCGCATATCAAAAAGTACCGGTTTGAGACTTTCTGCTATGGTCCTAAGGTGTGCAAGATATACAGTGCTGGTCCAACACGGATTGTACCAGGTCGCCAGGGTATGACATGGGAAGAACCAGATTGGGTAGATGAAGAAGCGACAGCACATAGAAAGGATAACGATTAAGAATCACTAATAGCGAGATTGGCTATGTGAAGGATGAGATCCTAAAATCTCAAATCTGAGGGTAGATACCGCCCGTCTCAGGCTTAGTCATATCAAAGGGTCATGAAATTTATTCAGGAGGCAACAAGCGGGGCTGAGTAAAATTTTCTACTCACATATGACCACGGGATCGGAACCTGTGATTCTTTAGCAAGGGGATTTCTTTGTGAATATGACAGCCCTTTTCAGTACCCCACGTCCCAACCCCTTGGATACCCCCAGGCATTTATAGAATGATTGAGATTCTACACACGTGAGGTCTATTTTTGATCGGTGACTATGTGCTTTCAAGTGTTCTCAAGCCAATAAACTTAAAGCTTTATCCCATACCCATTGCAAGATTTAATAGTATATTGGTTCAAATTATAAAAAACGAATATCAAGGGGGTTTCAATGAAGTCTTCTGTGTTAATCCTATCAGCTCTGATAAGCGCTACTTCTCTGGTATATGCTCAACCAGATACGCTTTGGACGAGAACATATGGTGGCACAGATGATGATCACGGGGAAGCCATTCAACATACATTTGATGGAGGTTATATCCTTGTCGGGGATGCAATACCATCAGGGAGTGGTGACCGTGATGTCTGGTTAATAAAAACTGATTCAGATGGTCAAGAACTATGGAGTCATATGTTTGGTGGAGGTGGTGATGATAAGGGCTTTTCTGTTCAACCGACCATCGATGGAGGCTACATCGTAACAGCAGCCACAAATTCCTTTGGAAATGGCGATTATGATTTCTGGTTAATAAAGACTGATTCGCTAGGGCAAGAGCAGTGGAATCGGACTTTTGGAGGCAGTAGTCCTGATTATGCTAGATCAGTTCTAGAAACAATAGGTGGTGGCTATATAATTACTGGCAGAACAGCTTCCTTCGGTGGTGGTGGTGATGATATTTGGCTAGTTAAGACAGACTCACTGGGAAACGAAGAATGGAATCAGACCTACGGAGGAAGCGAACATGAAGTAGGATATTCAGTTCTGCAATCACATGATCAAGGCTACGTGATAGCTGGTAGAACATCCTCTCTTGGAAATGGCAATTATGATATGTGGTTACTCAAGACTGATTCGCTTGGGAATGAGGAATGGGCTGAGACCTTTGGAGGAAGCAATTGGGAATCGGCGTTTTCTATCCAAGCAACGACCGATGGTGGTTACATAGTTGTTGGAGGAACAAACTCATTCGGAATTGGTGGTGATGATGTCTGGCTGATAAAAACTAATTCGCAAGGACAGGAGGAATGGAACCAGACTTTTGGAGGGAGTGAGTGGGAAACTGGTTTTTCGGTCAAAGAAAATATAGATAGAGGATTTATAATTGCAGGAGGCACAACGACATTTGGAGCTGGTGATCGTGACGTCTGGCTAGTTAAGACGGATTCAATTGGACAGGAAATATGGAATCAAACTTATGGTGGAGATTTTTATGATGTAGGCAATTCTGTCCTTCAAACTACTGAGGGGGGATACATCATCGCTGGCTCAACACTATCCTTCGGAAATGGTGGTTGGGATGCATGGCTAATCAGTCTTGCCTCTGAACCGCAACCTTATTCAGGTCCCATTTGGCACATCTCAACAACTGGCTCAGATTCAAATGATGGCTCTGCTGAATTACCCTTCGCTTCCATCCAGATGGGTATTGATGTTTCTGTCGATGGTGACACGGTTCTTGTACAGCCTGGTACCTACGTTGAAAACATCAACTTTAACGGAAAAAATATTGTTGTTGGTTCACTTTTTCTTACGACGCAAGATACTTCCTATATCTCACAGACAATTATTGATGGGAATCAGAGCGGGAGCTGTGTACAATTTATATCAGGTGAAACCTCCTCGGCTGTGCTGGATGGATTCACTATTACTAACGGAAATGGAACTATTGTAAATGGGAGCCAGCGTTTTGGCGGTGGTATTTATTCATACAACAGTTCCAACCCGACAATTCAGAATTGCATAATTACCGGTAATTCTGCTGGGGGCGGATCAGGCGGGGGTATTTCCTGCTGGTATGCGAGTGCAACAATTAAAAATTGCATCATCAGGAACAACAGTAATCATGGTATCTCCAATGCCTTTGGCGCTGGTGTTAGTGTCGATAATTGTATAATCAATAATAATTACGGAAGTGATTATGGTGGGGGAATTTCGGCTGGCGGGGGTTCATCTCCAATCATCATCAACTGCACTATCGTCAATAATGACTCTTATCACCATACAAGTACTGGTATTTATGCAATCTCCGGTGGGACAGTTATAAACAGCATTGTGCGGGATAATATTGGTTCGGATGTCTCGATTATACAGGGAACTACAAGTGTAACATATTCCAATATCGAAGGTGGATTTGCGGGAACAGGAAATATTGATACGAATCCACTATTCGTCGATGCCAGTAATCATGATTATCATCTTTCTGACGATTCTCCCTGTATTGGTGCTGGTCTAGACACAGCCATTGTCCCAAACACAGATATAGATGGTAACCCTCGCCCAAATCCAGCGGGCTCAAACCCAGATATGGGAGCATATGAAAATTCACTCGCTGAGCCTCTATTACATACATCTATCCATGTACCTTATGATTATTCAACCATCCCAGAAGCTGTAGAGGCAGCCAATGATGGAGATACAGTAGTTGTTCATCCAGGCGTTTACTCCGACCCGATTGCAATTAACGATAAGAGCATAGTCTTAATTGGAGCTTCCGGACCTGATTCAACTGTAATCACAACACACATGCTCCATTTATTGAACACAGAATCACTAGTTGATGGATTTACTATTCAAGAAATGGAAAGGGGACTGCAAGTTTGGGGCATCTCAAATGCTGAAATAAGAAACTGTAGGTTTTTGAACATAGACCAAGAAGCATTGAAGGTTCTGGGGGACTCAAGGGTGTTGTTTGAAAATATTTTCGTGGATAGTGCTCGACATGGCTTCAATATATCTGACAATGGGAATGCAGTTATTGCCAACTCTACGGTGATTGATTGCTATGAAGCCAATTTTGTAGTGCGAGATGGTGCTAGCGCCATGATAATGAACTCGATCGTATATGGCGGTCCATTAGCAATTCATTGGTGGACTAACAATCCAATTGATAGCGTCACAGTCTACAATTCCATGATTGAAAGTGGGTGGATAGGTCCCGGTTCAGGGAACATTGACGTCGACCCAAGATTTGAGAATTACTCACAGGGAAATGTGAATCTATCAGATGAATCGTTCTGTATCGGGGCAGGTATAGACTCGGTCTATTACCAGGGTAATTATTTTCACGCACCTGATTATGATTTGGCTGGAGTTACAAGACCTACTCCAGTAGGTTCTTTACCCGATATTGGAGCATACGAGAATATATTAGCCGAACCCATTCCATTCGTCGAAATACACAATTTGGATATTGGGAATGCTCAAGAATTACAGCACTTAATCGATCATAACCCTGAAATCTCATTTTCATATTCCAACAGCTTTTCAGAACCTCTCACCCATCATCAAATCCAGGTTTCGTCTTTCTCTGATTTCTCTGAAATTGACCTGTGGGATACAGATACAGTTGCTAGCGCAGATACTTTAGTAATGTATGAAGGCAACACATTTGACGATGGCGAAGAGTATTTTTTGAGAGTTAAGCTTGGGAGTGGAGAATATTGGAGTGATTGGTCCGAACTATCCTTTAGGATGAACACTGAACCGACAGCACCTGTAATGCTCTCCCCCGTATCGAATATGATCTCTAACCTACCGGTGATTCTGCTAGTCGAGAATGGCACTGATGCAGAGGATGACACACTCACCTATTCATTCAAGTTATGGGAAGACCAGGAATTGGAATCACAGGTTGATTCAATATCCGGTGTTCAAGAGGACACTGAAAACACATCCTGGCAGGTCATGGCTGAATTAGAGGATAATAACCAATACTGGTGGACTGCCTCAGTGAATGATGGTTTTGAGGAAAGTCCAGTTTCAGGACCAGAGTCATTTCTACTCAATTCTGTAAATGATAGTCCTCAAGCATTTGATTTAATCAGTCCTTCTGAGGCAGAACAAGTACAAATGCTTTCTCCACTATTTATCTGGGAAGAAGCTGTTGATCCAGATCCACTCGATTTTGTCAGCTACACCCTTTACCTGGATACTCCAGAAGCTGGAGTGCAAACATATGAAATCGAAGCGGACACCTCATTCCAATTAGCGATAGAGCTTATTGATAATACGACTTACTTCTGGAAGATAGTAGCTTCGGATTTATACGGTGCAAGCACAGAGAATACGGGTGGTTATCAGAGTTTCATCATTAACACTGAGAACGACGATCCAACAGATTTCTCGCTTATCATGCCTCCTAATGGAGCTATGGTTCCTACACTTACTCCTGAGTTCTATTGGGAATCAAGCACTGATCCAGACGATGATATTATGCCTCGGGAGATAAAAAGAGGCAGATTAGGTCAACAGATTGACGAACCTTCCACTCAACGAGAAGTTATTGGGTATGATTTGTATGTCGGAGTTGACCCGGAATTAACTGCAGTTGAACCGCTATGGGTTGAAGGTAATAGCTATACTCCAGTAGATAACCTGACAGAGAATCAGCTGTACTGGTGGTGTGTGATTGCCCACGATGACTCTGGTGGTTCAACCTACTCGGACACCTCAATGTTCTGGACAAACTCTGCTAATGACTTACCAGGAGATTTTTACCTGGAACAACCGTTTGGGCAACCCTATGTGGTAGTCGAGACTCCAAACCCGCTATTCGTCTGGACCCCCTCTTCTGACCCGGATATAAATGACGAAATAGTTTATCATCTACTGCTTGGACAGACTATTGATGATATTCAGGAGGTTTACACAGGCAGTGATACTACCTGGATGCCCATGCTTGAGCTGTGGGATAACACCTTCTATTACTGGCAAGTTCAAGCTGAGGATCTATCTGGGGCAATAACAGTGTCAATCGCTGGTAATATTGAAGGATTTGCGACATTTGTTGTGAACCTTGGGAACGATGATCCTTCCGTTGTTGAGCTAATTTCACCAGACTCAGTAATGATACTCACTTTGAATCCTGAAATGTACTGGACTCCAGCAACAGATCCTGATCCAAATGACTCTATCCACTACGAAATGCACTGGTGGGGTGATGATATAGAGCTTGATTCTCTCCTCACAGATACAAACGCAGTCATCCTCCCCAGAGAGCTTCAGGATAATACTCAATACTATTGGGATGTTATCACAATGGACAATTCTGATGGTATCTCTCATTCGTTAGAGGCAACATTTTGGACGGATTTAATTCCACAGCAACCATTAGCATTTGCTCTTTTGAGTCCAGAGGATGATGAAACGGGACTATCACAGACCCCAACCTTTCACTGGGAACCTGCTGGGGATCCAGATCCGTTTGATTACGCAATGTATACTATCCAACTCGCGACAGACTCAAGCTTCATATCAAATTATTATGAGGCAAATACCTGGACAGATATTGGTCATGTAGTTCCAGAAGATCTCCTTATAGATACTGAGTATTGGTGGCGAGTAGTTGCAACTGATACTGATTCATTGACTACAGAATCTGAAACTTTCAAGTTCACGGTTGGATATGTCTCCATTACTGAGGAGATAGCACTTCCTACTGAGTACGTATTAGAGCAGAACTTCCCCAACCCTTTTAATCCAAGTACAACTTTACGATACGGATTACCTGAAGATTCAGAGGTCTCATTAATCATCTATGACATTAGGGGTAACACTGTGAAAACCTTTGTAGCTGAATCTCAAGTCTCAGGATGGTATGAACATACCTGGAATGGACTAGACGAATCAGGTCTCCCTGTATCCACAGGTCTCTATCTAGCTAAACTTCGTGCTGAATCACACAGTAAGACGATTAAGATGGTGTACTTGCGATAAGGAAATACTTCTGGAAGGTTTGAGATGCATAATCGGCGATACCGACTGTTTCGCTATCCCGTAACTGATTAATCTACAGCCCTCGCTGTGTGAAGTCAGAGCAAGTCGGATCGCTTTTACTCGTTTCTCTACTTCTGACTTTGGGCTCATTTTAGGCTCCTCATTTGCTTGAATTGCCACCCAAAGTATCTCTTAATAAATCATTTCAAACGATCCGAATTG
>JABMPR010000235.1 GCA_013202895.1 bacterium
ATCACGGCAAATTTGCCGGTATAAGATTTATTATTTGGGGTTTCAACAACAAAAATATAGAGGCCCGGTGCTACCTCCTGCCGATTCATTGATCGTAGATTCCATTCTTCTTGACCGGAAAATATGTCATTATGGAGAAGTGTGAAAACTAATTCCCCTGTGAGGGTGAAGATGCGGATGACACATTCATCAGGCAGGTGGGTGAAATGAAGGCTTTTGTGATTGATATCCGTTTCCCAATCAGCTGAAACGATATATGGGTTCGGAACCACGAGAACTGCCTCGACATGTTCTTTAGCGACTTCCTTCATCACGGTAATAGATGATGCATCGAAGGTGAACTCATCCCCTTTGCGGAAGGGTTTTTTAGTCGTCATGCGCATGGTGTCGATTGTTGGATATTCATAGTGAATATTAGATGTGAGCGAGTCAGGAGTCCACGATATAGTAAGTAGCCAGGATGCTTTGAATCTTAGGGTATCGGAATTATAGCCCGGGACACCGTTTTCCCAGAAGGTAACTTTTGTACGGTTCTTAAAATCTGGAAATTCATCATAAATGGCTAAACCATCGTTTCCTGAATAGGTAATTTTAAAATCGATAAATTCATCTGTTGTAAGATTTTTAATCGAAAATGGCATCACCCGACCTCCATTCTGGGCGGTATCTGGAAGACCCCAGATAAAATCATAATCAACAGCATATTTGTATCTCAGAGCCAGTGAGGAATTAACAGTTATATCCCAGGTAGGTGAATCTGTTGGTGAATGATTTATCCAATTAAGGGTATCAAATTCCGCTTCCGCAAGGTTTTCAGAAAACAAAAGAAATCCAGCCCAGGGATCACCAAATATTGTACCATCAGTAAATGCGATCGGTGTGCGTTGGGCTATCTGGGTTGCACTGGTATCAACGCTCCCGTCAAGCTTATAGACCCAACCAACAATAGTATCGCCAGTATCCAGGCTATAAATGGAATAGGTCGCGTTCTGAATCGTGGCCGGATTGCTGGGATAAACTGGACCAACCCATGTTGAATCAGCATCTACAACAATCTTATAAAGTCCGGAAGCACCCTGAAGTGCATTAATATCAGCAGGTAAAACCTCTAAAATTCCATTCCCCTGATTCCATGGAGCAGGGACTGGGCCCTGGGCATCCGGAGCATTTGACGGTCTGGCATCCGGTGTAACAGAAACAAATTGAGGGAGTAATGGAGAATTTCCTTTAAAATTTTCCAAATACTCAAGACTGAATTTCCATTCACCATTTTTGCTTGTATAATCATCAAGCGAATCGATCCCAATGTCATATGCCACAACCGAGTATGAATAAGTGACACCATTGAGCACATCGGTATCAACATAGCGATGTTCCAGACCGGTTCCTGATCCAAATTTGAACCAGGGAGCAATGGGGTCATCACCGCTATAGTCATTACCACCTCTGTGCGCGATATCAAAATCTTCAGTATGATCAAATTGTGCAAGCGGTTTCCAGCCTACTGCCTGACCATCAGTATTATAAACAATGTCGCTGGCTGGATCACCCCAGGTGAGTCCTCCATCGGTAGATTTATAAATCTTATAGCCTTCAAAATCTTCAACATCAGTGACAATATCTTTTGAATATTCTGCTTTAGAGTCCCAGTAAAGTGTTACCATTTCATCAGAACCCACACCAGAAACAGTAGGTGCATCAGGTGGTGAAAAGCCCTGATATCTTAAATCGTACATTATTTGGGCCATTTCGGCATTTCTTGCCAGATCTGGAGGTGTATCAAAATTCTCAGTATCAGCTGGAGGATCACCCATAATGACAGCAAAAGAGAAAAATGTAGTATCACCTATTTCCAGGTCAAAGGGACCAGCAGACATGATAAAAACACAGTCAAGCCCATTAGGAAATTCTTGTAAAAGCCCTTCTGGTGAATCGAAATGGGGGTTGATGTTTCCTGAGCCGTCAGGATGGAAATACCATTGATCGTATGCAACATTAGGACCGTCAGCTTCGAGATCACGCCAGTCCCAATCGGAGTAATTGTTATTACTCACACCAACATAGGATGTATCCCCGGCCATGAGGGCGTACATGATATTCTCTTTGTCCTCGGAACCTGGACAACCACCCGATCCTGCATATCCACCTCCAGGGCAGCTTCCGCCAGAATTCTCATCCGCAGTTACACCCGGCCGTACATACCAGTCAAACCAGTGCCAATCGGTCAGTCCCAGGGATTCACCTTGGAGGACATCAATGCTCCCATTCCCATCCAGATCAAGATCGCGTGAGGCATTAGGTGTATCCAATAATTTCAAAGCAGAATAGGCCAGGTTATCAGCACCATTACTGTCATCGTTCCAATCCCAGATGAAGGCCATATCGAAGTCCTGGTCATAGGCCATCATATCATCGTCATTACTGCGACCAGTATAGCTCCCATTTTCCTGACGTGAATACGAATCCACATCAAAATAAAAGCCACCATAAGCTTCTGTGTAATCGTAACCCAAGTGACCCCCATCTGGCAGCTCAGAGGATGTCCCGACAAAATTTAGCGGTTCCCAACTACTTACTACACTGCCATCAGCGAGGGTAATGGGTACCCAGGTTTGATCTGGTTCTCCATCACCATTCAAGTCCAGGGGGAATCCCTTATAGGATTCATTGATTATTTCTACAGTAAAAAAAGCAATATCTTCAGCATAGGAGCGGCCGTAAGAGTGTGCATTAACCTTAACGTGGATGCCCATTGGATAGCCCTGGGTCTTATCCTCTTCACGGGTTGCCAGACGATCATCAAATTCCATGTATATATCTTGATCCCCAATGTGGCGACCGAAAATTTCCTCACCAAACTGGGGTGAGCTGGGATCGGTTACCACTGCCCAGTCCCCAGGCCAGGTTCTGGTCTCAAAACCTGTTTCAGTATCGATGACCAATGGCCAGGTATCAGGAATATCGCTGGTTGCAAGTAAGGGGTAGGGATCACCAGTATCAGTATAAAGACCACCATAAACTTCCCCGGCGAGGACATCACCGGAATGGAGTGTCCCAAAATGCCCTTCAACAGATTCCCAATCAGCCTGTTTTTTACCATCAATCCTGTCAAACCAGGATTCAGTTACAGTAGAACCCCAGTAGACCAGAGTATCTTCCTCGAAATATTCACCAGAATATTCTGGTCTCATGGCCCAGGGTGCAAAACTGCTGTCTGGTAATTTTCCAGGTACTCCCAGAATGAAGGAAACATCAGAAATATATTGGTAGCCTTTGTAGAGCCCGGAAGGTGATGAATAGGACTCAAATTCAATAAAGCTGCCATAGTTATGGGTAGCAAATTGGAGCTCACCCTTGCTCATATAACCTCGAGCTCGATTGAGAATCGGGTCAAAGGCTGAGGGCTTTGATAAGTCTCGCTTTTGTGCTGGAAGCGGTTCCGCCCCGTTTACAAGGCTTGAGGCTAACAGGATAATTAGTATGCGTATATTAAAAATTTTCATCATATCACCTAAAAAGAAAGCTCTAAGGTCAGATCAATTGACCGTGGATCTGAGAAATAGTATGGTCTGTCATAGCGTGTGAGCGAAGCCGCCCCATTTTCAATTGCTGTGTTAGCATCCTCACCTGGTTCAGTAGGACTACCTGTCTCCTCATAAATATCCAGAACATTTTCCCTGTTAAAGATATTGCGAATAATCAGACCAGCGGACCACTGTGCACCTATAATATTAAAGCGTTTGCGGGCAGCCAGGTTGGTTTCGATATACCAGGGCATCCGCTCTGAATTTGTGGCACCGTTTCGCTCAGTAACAATGTCATAAGGCGTATAGGGAGCACCACTGATTGCAACAAGAGTCAGATGAAGGGTAGCCTTATCGAATGGATAGAACCCATATACCTTGGGACTGTTCTTCTTACTGAAGTTATAGCCGCCCGTAATGGTCATATTATGGGTACGATCATAATTCATCAACACTTCTTTTTTGGGCATGGATTCAGGTGTATCTGATGAACGATAGCCCTGCCAGGCGTCAGCTCGGTTGGCTGTAGCCCTTGAGAGCGTGTATTGAATAACAGTTGACCAGGCACTTCCGCCTCGTTTGGTTAAGGAGAGATCGAGTCCACGTGCAGATCCATAATCGTAGTTTACAACAACGGCGTAGCTATATGGAAATGCCTGGACCCGTTCGGTGGAAGCCAGATCCGAATAATCTTTTGACCATCCGACCATACCAAGTCTCCAAAAATCTACAAATTCCCAATTCAGACCAAATTCATAGGATGTGACGCTCTGGGCCTGGGCATGGCTATTACCGAGAATGGGTAGCGAAGTTGTGAGATCGTTGGAGTCATTTAAATAGAGGTTGCGATAGGTCAGGTTCTGATAATAGCGTCCATAACCGAAGGTGAAAGTGGCCTTATCTGTAATCACATGGCTGATGCCAATCCGTGGTGACCACAACACTTTCCATTCGCTGGGTATGGATCCAGAGGTACTCTGACGAGGATCAGCCCAGGAACTATCCAGCGAATTTTGGAGATCGAATCGCAGCCCGGCATTAATAGTCATCCAGGGATATTCAATCTTATCCAGGACATAAGCTCCAATCTCAACTGGAGATTTTTCACCGGTTCCAAAAAGAAATTCATCCAACCAGCCATCCGGCTCTGTAGAGCCGGGGATACCATAAGTCTCACCATAGGGTGTATCAAGCCAGGGCAATTGGGTCTCATCAAATGTAATCAAGTGCCGTTTTAAATCAATACCACCCTGAAATTGGTGATGCTTATTAATTCTAGTGGTCAAATCAAACTTAACTTCATCTGAAACGCTCTTGGTTGCATGTCGGTAGCGATCGGAGCCACCCGATCCATATTCATAATAGAATATATAATACAGTGAGTCACGCATGGCCTGGATTTCATCAAGGCTCATGGTTCCAGGAGGGCTACCATATATGTTATAGGTTGAATCTGGATAAAGCATGTATTGCCAGGGTTCAAACTGACCCTCAGCCAAGTATTCAGTCATCGCATCGCCTAAATGCCAGGTATGTTTATTCCCATTTTTGTCAAGATAATCCAGTTCTCTTAGCGGATCAATCAAAGTACCATTTGACAGCAATCTACTTGATATAATTGTTGTATCATCGTCAGCGTATGTAACATCATTATATGTGGTACGAACACGGATTTTGTGCCAAGGTCGAATTTCTATTCTCCCCTTATGTGGGATTTGGATTCGATAAGGATTATCGTATGTGGCCGTCTCACTCGCTCGTTCAAAATAGTCGATCTGAACCCGTAAGCCGCCAGGTCCCCATGCTTCTAAAAATTTTGATGTATCTGCCTCGTTTTCCAGGGTAACTCCGGGAGCGAAGCTCTGCCCGGATCTGGCAGGGATATCATATTCACCCTGATAATTAAAACCATGGTGAATCCCACGTGCTTCAGTTCCTTTGCCGTATTCCACCCAATCCGGATATCCATCACCATCCATATCACCATTTTCCACGTTGATTTCCATCTGCTGGGTAAAGCGTGAGGCGCTCAAGGTGTAGTAGGTCTGCTCGTTCAATTGATGCCTGAACTCAAGATGGTAACGTTCCGACCATTTGCGGTTCACATTTTTACCGTCTTCATAAAACTGGTTCCAGCGATCATAGGTTTTAAAGTTCGAATTGACATACCAGTGGGTAAAGTTTAACTGCTTATAATAATCTATTTTCCAATGCAGCTTTGTAAAAACGTCCATAGTGTGATCAAATCCAAAAGCCTTCCAACCGGCATATCTGTCAAGCCAGTGAACCTTGTTTTCAGCATTTATCAAATTGCCTGGATCATCTTCGATATACACTTTTTCGTCAAACTGCATTACCCGATAGGCACTACTGGTATAATCTGCTGATACGTGGAAAGTGAGTCGTTTCATACCAGGAAAAATGGGACCTGAAAGTGATCCTGCAAATTTATTGTAATCTCTTAATCGATCCTGTTCCGCACTGAGGGCACCCATATTGCTGGTCTGCCATTCAACTGATCCATGGTATTTATCACCACCTATCAGGGTAATATTATTTACAATACTTGACATGGCATCGCCATATTCTGCACTAAACACGCCAGTCTGTACAATAAACTCCTGTACAGCATGACTATTTAAACGGGTACCTTTCCCGATACCGCCATAGATGGGGTTTTCGATATACATACCATCAATGGTATAACCGATTTCTCCTGCGCGCCCTCCTCGAACATGAATTTCTTCGATACCACGATCTTCAAATCCGGGAATTCCATATTCAGCACTTTTGACTTGAATGATACCCGATTGCAGGGTCAGCATTTCTGTGAGATCACGGGCTGGTAAATTCTTTATCTCTTCGGCAGTTCGAACCATCTTTTTGACAGTTACATCTTTTTCCACCAGTGGACGATCTGCGATTACAGTGATAACCTGACCTTCGATTATCTCTTCTTCCAGGGATATGTTAATGCGTGTGGATTGATCCATTATGACGCGAATATCAGTGATAGTTACTTTAGTATAACCAATCATACCAACCGTCATTGTGTGAATACCCACAGGTATATTTTGGATATAGTAATCACCCTCAAAATCCGTAGCAGTTCCGAGTTGAAGTTGCGGAACAATTACGTTTACCCCAGGGAGCGGAGTCCCAGTCTCTGCATCAATTATGCGTCCAGTTATTGTACCTACAGTGGCAGACCAGCCAAGCCCGGCCCAAAACAAGATTGCGGCAATTTTAAAGTGTGATTTATTCATGTATTCTCCCTGCGCTCCACCATCCTGACAACAGAATCTGAGGCTAGATCTGCTGTCGAAAACAAAAAGAGGTCAACTGAAAATTGACCTCACCTTGATCCATGCTAAGAAAGGAAAGTAAACCCTTGCCACTCTTTTACACGATTCAGATGACCTCTTTTCAAGTATATCTTTCTTATTTCACTAACAGCATCTTCTTAACAGCTTGTTGACCATTGGCCTCCAAACGATAGAAGTAGGTACCACTCGCGTAAGATTCACCATTAAAGCTGATTGAATGTTTTCCAGCATTCAGCTGGCCATTATGAAGTGAGACCATTTCGCGACCTGTGATATCAAAAACCGTTAATTCCACATATCCAGCTTCTGGTAACTCAAAGGAAATCTGAGTCCCAGGGTTAAACGGATTTGGATAGTTCTGGTTCAGACTCATAGCCATGGGCAATGCAGCTGGCACGTCATCTGTGGCAACTGGCAATTCAAACTGATAATCCCAGAAGAAAAGGCGCTGCATATAATCTTCAGAAGTGGTCATTGGCTCAACTGTCTGTACATCATAATCCGGTATTTGATATAACATGTAAACATGTCCATCATCAGCAACCCGATTGATATGAGGATCAAATTCATCTGCTTCCTGCTCAACAGTATTGGTCATATTTATAGGTGTGGACCAGGTGGTACCATTATCTAATGAATATGAGCCCATGATATTGGCATCGCTCCAATCTCCAGTTTCTGATGTACCAGTATCAGTAACGGTATAATAGGTTACATACATGGCGCCCTCAACAGTTATATCATAAGCTGCGTCTATTGTATTCGCTTGCCACCCTGGAAGGTCATATGCCCAGCCCATCTGCATGGAACCAACCATGGGAGATATTTCCATGGGGACGGGACCATTAACGCCGGCAAACGCATCGAGAGGAGCATAAAAATGGTAGATACCATTGTCTTCTGAATAACGGATATAAACACTTTCACCCCAGGTGGGTAGTACCCCAGCCCAAACATGACAACCGCCATCTGGATCAGTAATCACTTCAAGATCATAACCGACAAAGGGTGACCAATCGGCACCGAGTCCACCTCCAAGATAGCTGACTGTTGAATCAAACATATCGTAAGCACTATCGGGAAACACTGATTCAAAATAGGGATCCATTATTTCATCGGGTTGATAGAACCAGCCACTCCAATGAGCACCATAATCCGTAGTTTTTTTAATAAAAATAGTGTGATTGCCAACCGTATTTGTATCGGCATCAGCAGCGTATGCTGGAACGACATAATAGCCTATACCATCGTCATTAATATCTAAATCTCCAGTACCTACATAGCTGCTAGAACCGTCCCAGCGAAATTCACGCTCGGTATTTACAATTGTGTAACCATTGCCAAAGCTGAATTCGGATCCACCCCAACCACCAACTTCGGCAGCATGAAAGAGGAGATGATCCCGATTATTGTCCCAGTCGTTGATGACGACATTAAAATAGTTATTCCCTTCAGCATCCGTATTGTAGGATGGGACGGCCACCCAGGAATCATTTGCAGGAGGGTTATTATGGACATCAGTGGGATCATAAAATATTTCACCGCCATACTCACCTTCATCAAAGGTATAATAAACGCGACCACCATTAGCACCGCCGCCGCCGCCACCACTCTCGTTCCAGATCAGTATGGGATAATTCTCAGTTGCCATTGCGGATGGATAGCGAGCTCCATTAGTAGAGAGACCATCATTCAGGTTGGAGAAAGTGATAAATGAAGCACCACCATCTTCGGAATAGGCTGCACCGAGAACACCGGATGATGCTGCTAAACCGGCAAACTGACGATATCCTAAAATAAACTGATCAGGATTTGCTTCATTTCTGGAAACAGGAGTTGTCTCAGAATTATGCATCCCCCAGCCATTTTTTGAAGAATCGACCAAAATACCATCCATCTCACGTAGAACAGATCGATATTGGCTTTGACTGACATCAGCTGGAATTTCTACACCGCTAGCACCAAATCTTTTATTAAAAGTAGTCGGAGCAGATTCAGGAGCCATATTTGCCTCAGCTGCAAATGCCGCAACTGCGAAGATCGCAAATAGGGCAATGGATGTCATTTTTTTCATAATTTTCCCTTTCATCGTTAAGGGTACAAACCCTTTAAAACATTGATTGAAATCATAAATCTAATACAATTACAAAGCAAGGTGAAATTTTGCCTAAAACAATCACATAATTAACACGACCAATTAGCCAAACACCATTTGAGTCACTACTACGGCTGCTATGATTCCTGCCAAATCTGCAGTCAGTGCAGCCGGTAATGCGTGACGTGTTTTTTTAACCCCGACCGATCCAAAATATACTGCCAGGATATAAAAAGTTGTTTCTGTTGATCCCTCCATTACTGCGGCCATTCTAGCGATTAAAGAATCTGGTCCGTAGGTGGTTGTAAGTTCTGAAACAATTCCTAAGGCTCCACTCCCACTAAGGGGTCGCATAAGCGCCATGGGAATCACTTCGCCTGGCATCCCAATCCAGGAAGTCATGGGGGCTAATAAACTAGTGATCAGATCCAGTGCTCCAGAGGATCGGAAGGATCCAATTGCCACCAGGATGGCAACTAAAAAAGGAATAATGCGAACTGCTACGGTAAAGCCTTCCTTAGCTCCTTCTGTGAAAACTTCGTATACTTTGACCTTCTTGTACCAGCCGTGTCCGACAATCGCTAGAATTAAAATGGGGATAGCGACAGCCGATACGCCATTGATTAATCCTTGAAACATATCAGACCTCCTCCCCCGCACTCTCGGCGGACGAGGCTTGCGGTTCAAGCACCTGATACTTTGGTAATTTTTGGAGAAGCTTAACTACTATAACAGCCACTGTCGTTGAAACACCTGTGGCCAAAATGACTGGTCCGATTATTTCTGCCGGGTTGGCGGCATTGGCTGCAGCCCTTATTCCTATCACGGTTGCGGGGATAAAGGTTACTGAAGAAGTGTTCAAAGCCATAAAGGTTGCCATGGCATTGGTTGCGGTATCTTTAACTTTATTCAGAGTCTGCAACTCCTGCATGGCTTTTAGTCCCAGGGGCGTTGCAGCATTCCCCAGACCCAACATATTTGCAGCAATATTCATCACCATGGCACCCATTGCAGGATGATCTTCCGGCACATCGGGAAAAAGACGAATCATGATTGGTCTAACAGCTCGAGCGAATATTTTTACCAGACCAGATTCTTCAGCGATCCGCATCAGGCCCAGCCAAAGTGCCATAATACCAATCAGACCCATTGCCAGGTTTACAGAGGCTTTTGCAGAATCGAAAAGACCCTTGGTCAGATCATTAAGTGGTACAAAACTAGGATTCATAACCAGACCAGCGGTGCTGCTGTAATCGAGCCCCAGACATTGGAATCCGGCAACGAGAATCCCGCCTGCCATTAATACAATCCAAATTGTATTAATCATGTTGTTTTCCCCTCCCTGAGCCCTGGAGTTTAGCTTTCTGTTTGGCGATATCTTTATCAATCATCCGGCTTCGATTTCTACGAATTATCAATGCAAAAATAATTATACCGATGGCGTATCCAATGGCTGCTGCGATTGACACAAAATGCTCCTAATTAGCGTGTAAACTAATTGAATTGGGAATGAATGAAATCAGTTAATACATGATGATAAAAAAAAGCCTTCGTTTTGTGAAGCAGGTTCTTTTCGAAAGTAATAATGAATAAAGGGTTTGGATTTAACAGGCACTGCGATATAAAGTTATTTACACTTTACAAACTTGGCCTAATCTCAGGAAAAGGACGAGATCCAATCTCTTTGTCATGCATTATATGTTGAAATTAGAGTGAGGCCTGTCTAGCGTCCCAGGATTCTGGCAGTCCAAACCCCGGATCGATTGGCAATAAATAAGTGATTTTCGTTTTTGACGGCTAAAAATTTTACAATATCACCATCAACGCTTACAAGGGAGTCTGCCGTATCGAACACTTTGTAGTTATAAGTACCATAAAGCGAATCAGATAAGCTACTGACCCAGATGGATGAGTTTGAAGTATCCACAGCTAAAAAAGCAGTATCGTTTTCTATAACACTAAATATACCGGATTGATTGCCTGCTAGAGGGTTACTATTCAAAAATTGTCCTTCAATGTCTGACCGATACAGAAATTTCTGATCCACAAAATTCGTATACATATTCCAGAAACCTGTCCGATCAGCGTTATGGGTAAGCTGTTGCTGTTCACCTCCAAGGGATAATCCCCCGGCTATTGTCTGTCCAGAGTTTACATCGAAAGTTGAGAGGTAATAGGCCGGGGCACTAATACTGATATTGCCATCGATAATGGTTGTATCAACCTGGCGTCTTATACTTGAAAATTGATCGATTCCTCTATCAGCAAGCCCGCTGTGCATCCAATACGAACCCTGGTCAGGCATAATGTCGAGATCTAAATCTGGATGCCTCAGATGTTCTCCTCCAGCAAAGTAAGTGAGGATAAGGGGAGCACCTGAAAATTCAGCAAGCCCACGTATCTCCTCCCCCGCTTGCAAGCTTATTTGCCGCTCAAGGAGCTGGATCACTCTGGGAATCTCAATATTATATTCGCGATCATCGAAATTGATCAGACCAACATCTTTCTCATAAATGACCAGCCCATCTTGTGTAAGCCGCAAGCGGTAACGACCTCGAAAGAGACTTGGAAATGAATACTCACCAGCAGAATCAGTGACAGAGAACATAGGGGCGAGATACTCACCCTGATACACTTCCATTTGAGTTAAGCTGATATCCAAAGCAGCGACGGTGACATTCTCCTCCTCGTAGTTGACTCGTCCATAGAGTTCATAACTGGGCATTTCTGGACCGGCAATTTCGATATTCTGTTTTTTCCAGCATGAGTTTAGCGTTAGGAATATTGTTAAGACAACAATGGATCTTCTACTGATCATAGTTTTAAGCCAATCCCGATTCGAAAGCGTCTGCCCAGATTCCAGGCACCTGGATCAGCCAGTTCTCCGCCAATTAATCCTTGTGAATCTACCCAGAGATTATTTTTCGTGTCCAAAACATTTGTTACTTCGGCGAATCCATGAAAGCCCAAACGATCCCCCAGATCATAATTAGTATTCAGCCGCAGATTCAAATCGCTGGTTGGGTCCATCCTTTTATTATTGGGAAAGGTATAGCCCCCCATATCCAGGGTATATGGTAAAGCTGAGTTATAGCGATACATAATATTCATGGAAAGGAATTGTGTTAAATCAATCTCGAGATTGGTGACCAGAGTATGACGCTGGTCCCAACTCAGGGGATAGAGTATCTGTCCATGGGAATACAGTTCTGTGTCCACAAGCAAGGCATCCAGGCTATGAGATGAAGTCCCCTTGGCCTGCATGAGGGTATAGGCAAGGTTGGTTGTGAACCGAGTCCCAATATTGCCACTGATATAGATCTCAGCCCCGCGGATAAAAGAACCGCCAATATTCACATATTGGGTATATCCTCCCTGGCCATAATCCGCATCATGAAGTAGCAGGGTGTTTGAATCGATGAGGTTGATGACATCTTTGTTGAAGATCGTCACATCAATAAGCCAGCTACTATTCACCGGCTGGAGATAGCCAAATTCCCAGGCCCGGGTCAAGGATGGTTCCAAATCGGCGTCACCCAGGGGCGCAAATCCGTTGGCAATATTTAGATTGGGATTTGCATATAAATATTCAAAGGCAGGCATTTGAAAAAAGTATCCATAATTAATATGGAATTTCCGCCCATCTTCCATGATCCAGGCAAAGCCAATGCGGGGGCTGATGCTCTTCTTGAGGCTTGCTTTGGCAACTCCCACTGTATCAACGACCCATGAATCATCTATATCGGTCTGGGCAATCTCAATAGCCGGGCGGGTTGATTTGGGATCAAAAACGTCCAGCCTGAGACCCGTATTAAGTACTAAATTGTCTTTTTCATAGCGACTCTGGATAAACATGGCAGCTTTGCTCGGGTCATACTCGTATTCACTATCGTACATGAGATATATGGGGAAACCACCACTCCAGGTACCGAGGTCGCGGCGCATCACATTTTTCTTATATAGCTGGTACTGTGTAAAGCTAAAACCTGCTTTTATCTGTAAGGATGTATTCAATTGACTCGTCAGAGCACCACTGGTAAAGAGATGGACCTCCTGATGATCCATCCACCAGGGATATTCACCAGCCAGCACATACCCCGAATCTGACACGGTGGGGATTGATTGAAGGGCTGTTGGTGAACCGATAATCGATTTTAACACATCGAAATAGCTTAGATTTAGCTCATAAAACATTTGGGAGGTTAAGGTGTGGCTCAGGCTGATACTAGAGCGTATACTGCGCTTTTGACGCGGTGGCAGGGCATTCAGATTATATTTCCAAAGATGTTCGTACTCAGCCCAATCCTGGGTAGAGAAAATTGATTGTAAAGAAATTTTTAAAGTGTTGGACAGCATAAAGCCACTAAGCTTGCCGGTTAAATTCATGGAGATACTATTATTCGGATCTGAAAGGATCAGACGTCTTACCCCAAAATTCTCCTGCAGGGTTCGAGCAACAGGTACACTGTAGTCCCCGGATATAAAATAGGAGTAAGGGGTAAAGGAGATGGGTCCACCCAGGGCAAGATCGACTTTATAGTCCCGACCATTTAGTTGTGAAATAAAGGGATCATAGGCAGCCGAGTTATCCTGCATGTTTAGTTGAACTTTACTAAATACCGACTCCTGGCCTTCTTTGGTAATAATATTTACCACTCCTGACATTGCATCGCCATATTCGGCGTTAAAACCTCCGGTTTGGACCGAAATATCTATGATGGCTGTGTTGGGAAGTTCTGATCCGACCTGACCCTCGATAACCTCCTGGATGGGAATACCATCAACCAGATAGAGCACCTCTGATTTTCGTCCACCGCGGATATGCCCGGCTGCAACACCGGGTTGAATATCTACTAATTCCTGATAATTCTGAACGGGAAGTTCATCTAATTGACTTGTAGATATAAAACGGGTGGTAGAGGTCAAATTCTTTATGGATCCCAGAGGCTCCGATTCGACAATGACTTGTTCCCCTTCAATTACAGCTGGTTTTAGTGTTATGTCAAGGCGGGTCTGAATGTCCACAAGCACTGAGACATTTTTTTGGATGAGGAGTCCATATCCTATGAGCTGAAAATGTAGATCGTACTTTGCCGGTGAAATATTGACGATGATAAATTGACCGTTGGCATCAGAAATGGCGCCCTTTGTGGTACCTGCCAGTACGATCTGAACTCCTTCAAGAGCCCGATTGGTTTCCTGATCATGAATATCTCCGGATATAGTGCCTGTGATGCCTGCGTGAAGTAGGCTTGATAACATAAGGATGGAGACAAGTGTTTTTATTGATTGGAATGAATTCATAGTTCAGAGGTTTTCCTTTGTTGCAGCACTCCTGTACCTGACTGAGGATGCTTTTCGAGTTCGGGAAACTTAATCTGAGCAGGAGCTATTGCGATGGAAAAGTTGATGATTTGTGGATTGGGGTTCTACTAACCCCGGGTTTAAGAGGCTGTGTGAGAATATGGTTGCAAGGGTTTCTTTTTCGGTATTCTAAGCCATTTTTCAATCATGGTTCCGATAACTTGAGTTTTCGTTATTAAAATCATAGAAAAACAGCTCTCTCAAG
>JABMPR010000236.1 GCA_013202895.1 bacterium
AGTATGGATCTTGAAGCAACTTGAGTTGAAATCATTATGGGGGATCCAGATGAGAACTATATTCATATCAATCCTTCTATTCGTAGTACTCTTTGGGGGTGGAAGGTCACTTTCAGCACAAACAGTGGTTGACACGCTCTACATGTACAATCCTGATGATTTGTTTGATCAACCGATCATTGTATTTGATTGGACATATAACATATTTACTTATTTTGAAGTAAATAGCTCGAATTCTTATGATGTAATTGCTGTAGAATTTCAGCTTGTATCTGAAATTGAAGAAATTCATCCTTCAAATCCTTATGAGGATATATATCCGATAACTTTTTGGGAAGGTACATTGGAGGGTGAATTAGAGCTTGGCAGAGAGCTTTATCCGACCGAAGATACAGGAAATCCTATCGTAGACATCTTCTCAGCCTTGCCTGGTCACGAGGCTGCATCAATGCAATTTGTAATTCCAGATTCAACATATTTATATCCAAATTGGTATCATATCCCTCTTGATACGATTGGTAGTTTACAAGGTCTTACTGAAAATATTTGGGTTGGAGGAACACCATTTATCTGGTATATGGTCTGTGATTTTGGGAATTTACAATTTGCTAACACTTTCGATAATCAAAATCACACATATTGGAGAATTCAGGGCCCTGCAAGGGCTATTCGTCTAATCATTGAATATGAGCAAGAATCAAGTGTTCATGAGCAAATGAATCAGCCATCAGTTTTCGTTTTGTATCCACCATTTCCCAACCCCTTTAACCCAAGCACATCGATCATGTACAATCTTCCCGAGCGATCAAATGTCACCCTTAGCGTCTTCGACATCACTGGTCGCAACATCCGGACCATAGTCTCCGAGTCTAAGCCAGCGGGACATTATGAATCACAGTGGAACGGGACTGACGACGAAGGTCAGCAAGTCCCCGCAGGCATGTACTTCGCGAGACTTGAGGCAGGTGATTACTCGAGTGTTATTAAGATGGTTTATTTGCGATGAGTGATGTGGATATATAAAGTGAACATACAAGCGAGTCTGTTTTGGGATGCGGCTTGAGGGTGGAGCGTTAGCCATGGTAAGGGAGGATTTATGCGCATACTGACCTTAATGGCAATCATGGTAGTATTGTTTTCCTGTGAAATGGGAGATGACAACAATTGTGTTAATGATTTCGACTTGGATCTCTCATTATACTATCCTATGGAAATTGGTAATTGGTGGATATATGATTACCAATCAGATGGATTGATAATGAAAAGATGGATTATTGATACACTCAGAGACGAAGAAGGACAGCTTTATTACAAGGCAGGATATGGGCTTCACGGTCTGGCTCCTGACAACTCGATAATCGAATATTATTATAGAGGTGAATCTGAATTATCCGTGTACGAGTGTGGAGATACAGGGAGCTGTAGAGATTCAACATGGAATGATAATTCTCCTATCTATCAAACGATTCTCAAATCACATAATTGTGAGGAAAATACCTGGCATCCATGGCCGGAGGGTGTTGAGAATGGAACAAAAGCACAGCTTAGCATTATTGATAACCTAGATTACAGATTAAGGATTGACTATTTGGACCGCGATACAACATTTCATGATGTAGCGTTAGTGACAACTACTACAGCATCTGGAGAAAATATCATCGAAGTATCCCTAAAGTATTATGTCCCCGATCTTGGATTACTGAAGACAATAAATTTATCAGGATCAGATACGATTTCTCAATCAAAGCTGGTTCTGGTTCATTTAAATTGAATATTCACATTGCTAACCGAGGCATAGAGCTGATCCACGAGAAGGGGGAGCAGATGAATACAATAAACATACAAGCGAGTCTGTTTTGGGATGCAGCTCGAGGCTAAGGCGTTATACGTAATTGGAGAATTTGATGAAAAAGCTGCTAATAACAATTTTACCATTTTTTGGTCTCGCACAGTCTGAAATAGACCTATATGTTTCATCAGACAATTATCGATTGTCGAAGCTGCACCTTGTTATCAAAAGCAGAGTGAACGCGTCAGATATAAAGGGGCAGCGCTGGAATCAAATAAAACGGGAATACTATAAAAAGTCCTACGAACAATACAATGCTCAACATGGTAGACGTTGGATGGGTGGAGTCCTATCAATTCAATTGAGTGATATCGATGCAAGATCAATTGTCCCATTCGACACGACCTATAGGGTCGTGGAATATAAAAACTCGAAGATTGTTAGCGTTAGTACCGTCAAGGGTTTCTATGCCCAAACAGATGAGCCCTCTGGGACACACCCGCATATAAGTTCAGGATATGGCAGTTCCTTGCTGAGTTTGGTCTCCCACCCAAATGTCTATCAAATATCAGATTTTGGGGAAGCTCGTCTTGATACTGTCCAGAAGGATGCGCAGAATATGGGGATCAATGATAAAATCATGAGGACACTATTGGATGATAAATATAAGCTTCTGAAAATGAAAGATTATAGAACAGAACTGGACACAACCGCAGATGCTCTTACCTTGCTGAAGTTCATGGAAAGCTATCTTGAATTTTCACAAATCAATATTAACAGTGAGAGTGAACGTCTTGTCATTACAAAGTGTAATCCTTATGCTAATCCATACCGTAGCTTAACTGCAATAAGTGACTCCCTAAATGATGAGTTTACCATTCTCATGTGGACTCGGGTGTTACAAGTCATGCAGGTAGACGATCAAATCTTTTTATTTTGTGTTAGAGGATCTGGAAATTCTGGCGCGATAGGATATGTTACATACATAGTAGTAAATGGTAAGCTCCTAAAATGGAAAACCGATAGTAGTTTTGCTACATAGGTATAACAAAGGTAGAGCTGACTCACAAGCAAAGCCTCACTCGACACAGACCAGATCACCTGATCCCCCAACCACATCTAACCACTTGTTAAAAATAGCCTGAAGGACTACCTTTCAGCACG
>JABMPR010000237.1 GCA_013202895.1 bacterium
CGAATGTTTTTCTGGGCTACAATTGTATGGGGAGTGATTGCTTTTTTAGTGGGTCTGGTCATCGCATTACAATTACCGGCACCAATCTTTAACTTTGGAACGTCATGGTTAACATTTGGTCGATTACGTCCACTGCACACCAATGCCGCTATTTTTGCATTTGTAGGCAATGGTATTTTTATGGGATATTACTATGCCGCTCAGAGACTGCTAAAAACCCGAAATTTTTCTGATGTTCTGAGTAAAATCCACTTCTATGGATGGCAGGGCATCATTGTCTCGGCAGCACTAACACTCCCGGCAGGAATTACGACTGCCAAGGAATACGCTGAGCTGGAGTGGCCGATTGATATCCTGATTGCCCTGATCTGGGTTGCCTGGGGCATTAACATGATCGGCACTATTATTAAGCGACGCGAAAAGCACCTGTATGTCGCAATCTGGTTTTTTATCGCCACCTTTATTACTGTAACCATGCTCCATATTGTGAATTCTTTTGAAATGCCCGTGAGCTTCTTTAAAAGCTACCCGCTTTACGCCGGGGTTCAGGATGCTTTGGTGCAGTGGTGGTATGGGCATAATGCAGTCGCGTTCTTTCTCACCACACCCTACCTGGGACTCATGTATTACTATATGCCCAAGGCAGCAGAGCGTCCCATCTATTCCTATCGCCTGTCCGTGATTCACTTTTGGGCTTTGATCTTTCTATATATCTGGGCCGGTCCTCATCACTTGCTCTATACATCAACTCCTGACTGGGTACAATCTCTGGGAACTGTATTTTCAATAATGTTGATAGCCCCCTCCTGGGGTGGAATGTTAAATGGCTTATTAACGCTACGGGGAGCCTGGGATCGTGTCCGACAGGATCCAGTTCTGAAATTTATGGTAGTAGCTGTTTCAGCCTATGGGATGACCACTTTTGAAGGTCCCATGATGGCCTTGAAAAACTATAATGCCATCACACACTTTACGGATTACACCATTGCACATGTGCATGTCGGTGCCCTGGGTTGGAATGGCCTGTTCACCTTTGGAATGCTTTATTGGTTAGCTCCCAGGCTTTGGAATACGAAACTGTATTCGGTCAAATTGGCCAATGTTCACTTCTGGCTATCGACACTCGGTATGGTCTTTTATGTGATCCCAATGTATTGGACAGGTATTACTCAAGCCTTAATCTGGAAACAATTTACACCTGAGGGTGTTTTAGTTTATCCCAATTTCCTGGAAACTGTCATACAGCTGATTCCCATGTACTGGACTCGTGCTTTTGGCGGAACGCTATTCCTGGCAGGCGCTCTGGTGATGGTCTACAATCTGATCAAAACAGCTAAATCCGGTGCTCCAGCTCCAGATGAAGAGATGGAAGCTGCTCCATTGAGGCAAGACCAAGACATAGAACTTCTCGATGGCCATAAGCATCGCTGGCTGGAATCACGTCCCGTGCAGTTCATGCTTTTTGCTTTCATCGCTGTTGCCATCGGTGGTTTAGTTGAGTTTATTCCCATGTTTGTGGTTGAATCAAATATCCCAACGATCAGTACTGTTACACCCTATACGCCTCTGGAACTAGAAGGTCGTGATCTTTACATCCGTGAGGGGTGTTTCAACTGTCATTCGCAGATGATTCGACCATTTAGAAGTGAAACTGAACGCTATGGTGAATATTCAAAAGCCGGGGAATATGTATATGATCACCCCTTCCTGTGGGGTTCAAAACGTACAGGTCCTGATCTGCATCGTGAAGGTGTTGGAAAACTGAAAAAGCCTGATGCCTGGCATTACACCCACATGGACAATCCAAGAGCCATGAGTCCCGGTTCCATCATGCCGGTTTACCCTTGGCTTCTGAAAAGAAGTAACGATTATGCAGATCTTCCCCAAAAGATCAACGTGATGAGAACCCTGGGTGTTCCATATAAAGAGGGCTATGAAGATCAAGCACTTAATGACCTTAGAGAACAGGCCGATGGAATTGTTGCCAATCTCAAAAAAGCAGGCATTGAGTCTTCCTGGGACAAAGAAATCATTGCCCTGATTGCCTATATGCAAAAATTGGGAACAGGCATTCTGCCTAACTAGGAAGGATCTCAAATCGTATGCTAAGTCAAATATATCCGGGGGCGCAGGGTTACGAGTTTGTTCAAGGACTTTCTTTAGTCCTCTTCTTTCTGGTCTTTATTGGTGCATTTTTTATGGTTATTACCATGCGTAAAGGCTACATAGATAAAATGAGCAACATGCCCCTGGAACCAGGGGACGATCAAAGCAATAATCATGGAGACCAGATATAATGGGCAAAACCACAAACAAATTACTCGATCACGATTTTGATGGAATTCAGGAATATGACAACGACCTTCCCGGTTGGTGGAAGGCCCTTTTCCTGATAACCATCATCTTCTCAGTTGGATATATTTCCTACTATCACCTGTTTGGCGACCTACAGGATACTGAATATCAAAAAGAAATGGGCATCTATACTGAGAATAATGCAGAGCGTGGGACGATGACGCCCTACAGTTCGCCTTATGCTGATGATGGTGCTTCAAGTAGCGAAGCCATAGAATCTACTGAAGTGGCTGCAGCAGAAGATGCAATAGCGACCGCATCTGACGTGCCGGACGAGACCCTGGCACAGAACCTGGCCGCACTTACTGATGAGACAAGTTTGGCAGCTGGAAAAGTAGTGTGGGATACTATGTGTTTCACCTGCCATCTTAATGATGGAGGTGGCAGTATTGGTCCCAATATGACGGATAACTATTGGATTCACGGAGGTGATTTGGCATCCATGATCAATGTTATCAATGTTGGTGTTCCCGCTAAAGGCATGATTCCCTGGGCCGGGACGCTTTCTCCAGACCAGATTCTCCAGGTTGCCAGCTATATCAAGGTAAAGCTGGTTGGAAGCACACCTGCGTCACCAAAAGATCCCGAAGGTGAACTCTTCGAAGGGTAATCAAATTTGGAATAATTCAAGGAAAAGGAACCCCGATGAATTGCGCGGGTTCCATTACCTTTAAAAACTCACAAAAAATAATTGTTGGGGGAACAACAAGGGTATGACCGAGCTTGAAAGAAAAGTAATGAACATTGACCCGCCTTCTGAATTCAGAGACAGGATTGCTTCAATCGATGATTCTGGCAAAAGAAAGTGGGTGTTTCCCCTCAAGCCAGCAGGCCGTTTTTATCGTGCTCGTATCTGGGTTTCATATTTACTGTTAGCTATCATGTTCTCAGGACCATTTCTTACCATCAATGGTCGCCCCGTATTACTCCTCAACATTCTAGAACGAAAATTCATCATCCTGGGGATGGCGTTCTGGCCTCAGGATAGTTATATCTTCGTTCTGGCAACCCTGGCCTTTATTGTGGGGATCATTTTGTTTACGGTCCTTTATGGGCGCCTGTTTTGTGGGTGGGCTTGTCCACAGACCATCTTTATGGAAATGGTATTTAGAAGGATAGAATACCTCATTGATGGAAATGCAAACAAACAGCGAAAACTGGCAAAACAAGCCTGGAACATCGAAAAGATATTAAAGCGTTTTCTGAAGCATGGCATCTTCTTTGGGTTTTCCTTTATCATTGGCAATACTCTGCTGGCATACATCATTGGCATAGATGAGCTATTTAACATTATCTTGGATCCGGTTTCAGAACATGTCACTGGTTTCAGTATCATGTTGCTGTTTAGTGGCATGTTCTATTTCATTTATGCCTCTTTCAGAGAACAAGTCTGCACCCAGGTCTGCCCCTATGGTCGCTTTCAATCCGTTCTGCTTGACGACAAATCAATTGTTGTTGGCTATGATTTTGTGCGTGGTGAAAAACGCGGTAACCCAAAGAAAAATTCGCTTGATACATTTGGAGACTGTATCGATTGTCATCAGTGTGTGCATGTTTGTCCGACTGGAATTGACATTCGGAATGGGACCCAACTGGAGTGCATTAACTGTACCGCCTGTATTGATGCCTGTGATAGCGTTATGACCAGGGTAAAAAAACCTATAGGTCTCATTCGTTATGCGTCTCACACGGAAATATTAACAGGTGCGAAAGATAGAATGGATTTCAGAAATATTGGCTACTCTGCTATTCTTTTCGCATTGGTGTTTTTCTTCTTTTTTCTGCTAATGACTCGTAGTGATGTTGAAACCACCATTCTACGCTCATATGGTACGCTTTATCAAGAACTGGAAAACAAGCATTATACCAATCTATATTCAGTAAAAGTATTAAATAAGACCTTTGATGAAATGCCGATTCGACTTGAACTTTTGGAACCGAAAGGTGACTTAAATATTGTCGGTAAAACCCTGGTAGTCCCGAGTCAGGATATAACAGAGGGCGCTTTTTTTGTAGATTTAAAGGGTCGTTTTTTAACAGGAACGGAGACCAAAATCAAGATCGCCGTTTACAGCAATGAGCATTTATTGGAAACGCTAAAAACATCATTCTCGGGACCAAGGAATTAGATGGCTGATATAGAAAATAGTGGTAAGGGCTGGCTGTGGGGGATAACTATTTCCATCTCATCATTTATTTTGTTTTTTATCGGGTTTGCTATCTGGACTTTTCAGGGTGATGTCGAATTAGTTTATAAAAATTACTATGATAAGGATATTGTTTTTGAACAACAGATTAAGAGTGTAGATAGAACTCAAAAACTGCCAGTTAAACCAATAATGGATTATGATCAAACCACAGAAATACTGATGGTCAAATTCCCGGCAGAGATGGGGCATGTTGATCCAAGGGGAGAGCTGTTATTATATAGACCTGCAGACCTTCATAAAGATCGAAGAGTTCCGCTTGCCCTGGAAGGTGACACCCTTCAAAACGTGCCCCTGGTCAATCTGGATCCGGGCTTGTGGCGTATCAAGCTGAGCTGGGTGAACGGAGCTGAAGCGTATTATCTTGAGAAACAAATATATATAATGCAATCCCCCTAAAATGTATAGAGAGATGATGATCAATAGTTACAAGCAAAATTTGAGCTGGTTTAATGTTCCAGAGGGCGATTCAGATTGAATCTTTGGACCGCTTTTATGATTGGGATAATGGGCAGTTTCCATTGTATCGGGATGTGCGGACCCATAGTCCTGGCTCTACCAGGTGAATACTCAGAAACACAAAAATATCTACTCAGCCGTTTACTCTATAACCTGGGCCGAACAACGACCTATGGATTTATGGGCGGGATAATGGGGACTATAGGTGGAATTATATCACTTTCCGGCTATCAACAACCCATTTCTATAGGTCTGGGTGTATTAATTCTCGCCGGAGTCATTCTTCCCACCCAACTCATGCAAGGTATTTACCCATCGGCAGCATTCGTTGGTTTTAGTAATAAACTGAAATCCACATGGGGCAGATTGCTTAAAAAAAACACTTATTCCGGTCTCTATAGTATTGGAGTACTGAATGGGTTTTTACCCTGCGGGCTTGTATATATGGCTCTTGCTGGATCCCTATCAACGGGATCAATCTTAGAAGGGTTCGTGTATATGGTCTTATTTGGCCTGGGTACTATTCCCATGCTGCTTGCGGTTGGGTTTGCAGGTAATTTTGTTGGTGCAAAAACACGAGGGCTCATCACCCGATTATTTCCATATATGGCAGCACTGATTGGCGTTATGTTCATTTTGCGCGGGCTGGGCTTAGATATCCCGTATATCAGTCCACCTGCAAATATGGGGCAACCATCTACAGAGATGAATTGTCATTAATTCAATTATTAGCCACGGGCTATTTAATAAATAAATCTTGTTCCATACTCGAGGATAGTTAATTTTTTTTCCGCCTTCTAAGGAGAAGAAAATGGTTCAGAAATATTGGCTGAGAAGTGTTGTCATTTACATGCTACTGATTGTCGCTTGCACTGAAGACCCGAGTGTTCTGTATTCCAGGGCTGAAACAGAGGCCGCTTTGGGATCACGACAAAAAGCCTTGGGCTATCTTCTCGAAATCCAGAAATCATCTCCTCAATACACTGAAGCTTATCTTTTCGCCGCCCGTCTCTTCTTTGAGGACAACAATCTCACTGAAGCTGTGAATCATTGCAGACGGGGACTCGATGCAAAAGCTGATTCAGCAATGATCCTGCGCTATATTGGTGAAATATATGATCTCAGCGGGAGCCAGGAGAATGCTTACCAATATTATCGTATGGCTATTAAAGCAGACCCTGAAAATGTAAAGGCTCAAATCAGCATGGGGCATATTCTCAATGACAAAGATCTATATGAGCAGGCCTTAAATCACTTCAATGAAGCTTTAAATCTGGATTCAGCAAACTATGAGGCTACGGTTGGCAAAGCGATAACCCTGAGAAACACCGAAGAAACAGCTGCAGCCATTGAACTTCTTGAAGCCGCAATAGAAGGGCATCCCATGGAAGGAGCGGCCTATGGAGCCCTGGCAATGGCCCAGGAGAGCACTTCCATTGAAGACAAGGCGATCCTGGACAATTATGCACTTGCTGTTAAACTGGCGTCTAAGGACAAGACCATTTGGGAGGCTTATGTCGCTTTCATGGTGGATGGTCAGGACAAAAAGCAGGCCGTCAAAGTTTTACAAAATTATCTATTCAATTTTCCTGATGCAATTGATGGACGACACCGCTTGTCAGAACTATACCTTGATTTAGCTCAGGTAGAAAGTCTTTCCTGGCTTGATGCCGCCCGGCAACAGTGTGAACAGGCTTTAATTACGGACAAGGATGATCATTATAGTCATGCATTGTTAGCTCGGATATACCTGCTTCAGGAAAAACCAAGGTTGGCTGTGCTGGAAGCTCAACTAGCCTTTGAGATAAACCCGAACACCGAGTACGGGGAGCTTGTGGATCGGGCAAAATTTTATTCTAAATGATAATTTCCAGTTTCGCTAAAGATCTGAATTTTCTGAGTATTTGAAAAAATCAGTGGATCCAATAAATCGCTGGACCTCAATGAGATCCGTTAATTGTGTTCTCGTTGAAAATAATCATTATAGGATGTCAACATGCGAAAAAACGTAGTTATACTGGGAGCCGGTATGGTCGGTCGAGCCATGGCTCTTGATTTATGTCAGGATCACAACGTGGTCTCTGTTGACAGGGATTCTAAGGCACTAGCCCTTCTATCTGACACAGAAAATCTAGCTACCAGGACAGCAGATTTAGCTGATCCCCGTGAGATCAATAACGCTATTGAACAAGCGGATATTGTGGTGGGAGCAGTTCCCGGTTTTATGGGTTATCAAACGTTGGAAACAGTCATCCAGGCCGGAAAAAACATTGTAGATATTTCATTTTTCCCTGAAGACCCATTCGGTCTAGATGATCTGGCCAAGGAGAAAGACATCATAGCTGTTATGGATGCTGGTGTCTCACCCGGGATGAGTAATCTGATCCTGGGATATCATAACGCCGCCATGGATGTGAGCGATTTTATTTGCTATGTTGGTGGACTACCTGTGGAGCGAACCTGGCCCTTTGAATATAAAGCTCCTTTTTCACCCATAGATGTCATTGCAGAATATACCCGTGCTTCACGGATGGTTGAATCAGGGGAGATAGTTGAAAAACTAGCGCTGTCAGAGCCTGAGTTGATAGATTTCCCGGAGGTGGGTACCCTGGAAGCGTTCAATACTGATGGATTAAGAAGTCTTATCCAGACCATGAATATTCCAAATATGAAGGAAAAAACGCTGAGATATCCTGGCCATATTGAATTGATGCGCGTGCTGCGGGAGACCGGCTTTTTTGATGAACAGATGCTGCAAGTCGGTGATCAGAAAATTCGACCCATCGATCTTACCACTCAACTACTATTCCCCAAGTGGAAGCTGGGTGAGCATGAACAGGAGTTTACTCTTGTGAACATTTTTATCAAAGGTGTGGAAAATGGACTTCCTGTTGAGTATAAATATGAATTACTAGATTATTATGAACCCAAAACAGGCATATCCTCCATGTCCAGAACGACAGGATACACCTGCTCGGTTATCACTCGCTTAATTCTTGAAGGACACTATCAGCGTAAGGGGATTAGCCCTCCTGAATTTGTGGGTGCACAGGCTGGCTGTTATGATATTGTGTTAAACCAACTAATGGACAAGGGTGTGCATTATAAAGTGATTAAGAAATGAGTTTCCATCCTCACAAATAAGAGCAATTAATTCGAATGCCCAAAAAGGGTAAAGAAAAAGCTGGAAAACCAAAGCTTAATCTTTGGACACTGGTTATGCTGATTTTTGTCCCCACTTTTGGGTTCAATAACATCACTACCAATGGGGTTGCCCTTGGACCAGCTGCCGTTCCATCCTGGTTGCTGGTTTGTATTTTTTATTTTCTCCCCCTAACCGCTATCATCGCTGAACTTGCATCAGTAAATAAAGAAAAAAGGGGTGGCATATACAGCTGGATCGCCTGTGGCCTGGGCGACCGCTGGGCTTTTTTTGGAACCTGGTCCTATTTCATAGCCAACCTCTTTTATTTGCAATTCGTATTTTCCAGAATCCCAGTGATGGCTTCATGGGCTCTATTTGGGGAAAATCGCTTCAGCGATCAAAACGTTAGCATGCTCCCCTGGCTGGCCATTGTTCTGTGTCTTGCATTAACCTGGATCGCCACCAGGGGTGTTAAATATTTCTCCAGACTGAGTACTTTAGGTGGCAAATTCACACTCTTGGTAACCGGCTCGTTTATTCTGTTTGCCTTCCTTGCTTATGCCAAAGGAACACCATCAGCAAGCGAATGGACAATGGATACCACCATCCCAGAGTTTTCAACCACTTATTTCGCCACATTTTCGTGGTTGTTGTTTGCTGTGGCCGGGGCCGAAGTTGCCGGGACCTACATCCATGAAGTTGATAACCCGGTCAAAACCTTCCCAAGAGGAGTTCTGATAGCCACCTTGTTAGTTGGTAGCGCATATATCATAGGTTCTCTGGCAGTCAGCCTGGTAGCTTCACCAGAAGTTCTCCAGGAAGCAGGTCTGAAAGATGCAAATTATGTCGTCTACATGATCTTGGCCGAAAGTTGGGGGATAAGTGGAAAAGTAGTAGTGCAGATATACTCAGCTATTTTAGTGCTCACTTCCATTGCTGCCTATGTTGTGTGGATTGAATCTCCAGTCAGAGCTATGTTTGCCGATATTCCAGCAGATATGTTTCCGAAATTTCTCACAAGCCAGGATAAAACGGGCTCGTTTTCAAATGCACTCTGGACGCAAGCAGGGATCGTCATCGTCCTAATCGCACTGCCCCTCATAGGATTGAAATCAATTGATGCCCTTTTTCGCTTGATCACCGATTTGTCTGCCCTCAGTTTGGTCATACCCTATATTATTCTGGCGGCTGCTTTCCTGGCGTTCAGACGAAAGCAGGCTCCTGGACCTTTTACCATGCTTCGATCCAACAAACTCGCTGCAATTGTAGCCAGCGTGACGGTCATTATTAGTGTGGCCGGGTTTTTTGGTGCAGGTATTGACTATTATGTTGATGCTGAAACTGGAGCAGAGGCGGCACAGGCCATTCTTATGACCTATGGCGGCCCCATTCTACTGATTGCTCTTGGATATGGTATTACCCATTTCCATAGGCAGCCTGCGGTAAAACCCCCTGAGGATATGGGATAACAGAGAGTGAACAAAACAACCCCAACAACGCCCCTAATATTCCTGTTGTATTCAGGAGCAGTATATTTCTTTTGTGTCGCCATGGTGCATTCTCTGGGAATTAAGATTCCAGGACTCTTTGTATATTTTAATGTTCCTTCGTATGCATATCAGGATCGAATTATCTCATTCCTGGCATTGGGCTGGTCTGCTTTCTTTTTTCTTAGCGCGAAAAAGCTGGACCCCGACATGATTAAGCTAATTCTAATTATTGGACTGTTGGCAATCATCGCGTTGTCTGTCAATACTTTGATTAGCGATTTTAAACAGATGGATACACAGATTCAGAAGAGACATTTCTTACTGATTATCTTAGGGTTATTCATTTATTGGTTGAGTCTGGTGATATATAGCAGAGCCTTACTTGGCCTGAAGAAATAGTGACAATGAAGATAAAACGAAGCGCTCGAACCATAGTTCTAGCAACAACAGGCCTGCTGCTATATACGCTCATTATAGCCTGGTATGATGGTTTCGGATCTAATGTTGAAAATGTAGATGCTCAATTCCCGTCAACGCTTTCTCCTGTTCTCCAAAGACAACTTACTTCACACTTGCAAAAGGGTTTTAGGGCCTTGTATTTTGTGTACTTAAGTGAACCAGAAGCACAAGCATATTATGATCTTTCAAAAGCCTGTCACCGGGAGTGGCTTATCAAATGGCAAATAAACCGTTCTATGACGGCTGGTTTTCCAAAACAGAGCTTTGATGTAATTCGATATCGAACACCCCAAGCATTTGTTCAGGCGATGACCAAGAATCAGCAGGCTTTCTCAAAACCACAGAAATCATTTGAGGGGCGAGTGCTTTCTACAGATGGATATTGGTTGAACATGAAATTCTTGATGGCTTTGGGTTTAGCCGTTCCAATCCTGTCAAGCATTTATAAAGCTAGTAGGATATCAAAACCGTAAATGGTTCGCAAAGCGTGAAACAGTCAGCTATATTGGTGCTATTCAAGGATTGAATTCCCTCTTGATTCGGTCTGATTGTTAAGTAATTGATGGTAACTCAGAAAAAGACGCAAGGTACAAGTTTCAGGATGTCATATTAATTGTGAAATCTGACATGCGGATGTTATCAAAATGGCAAGCGAACCTGGATCAAAGGCTAGCCAAAATGGCATAAAAAATGTATGTTGAAAGCTCAAATGAGAAGACAAGCAACTCTACATAAATTATCAAAAAATTAAGGTGTTTTCATGAAACGTATTCAGCTTATCCTTTTGTTGCTGCTCACCGTAGCTTTGGTGTTCTGGTCATGTGGTGGTGGCCAAAAACAAGCAGCTGATCAATCAGCAGCAGGCAGCGAAGTCACAAACAAAGATATAACAACCCCGGCAGAGGAAGGTGGTTATGGATTCGAGAATCTTGCAGAAGATTTGGGTTATGTGACCTACGAAATGAAAGAGGATGAAATAATCTTTTTCGGGGATCCCAGAGCCCAAAAGGGTGGGTTATTTCGACATATTACTTCACGCTTTCCCGCAACCATGAGAACAGAAGGCCAGAACGCAAATTATGTTGAAAACAATACGATTTCCGGCCTCTGTTACGAAGGTCTGATCACAACACATCCGCTAACCCTGGAGTTTATCCCATCACTGGCAAGCCACTGGAAGATATCTGATGATAAATTGAAATTCTGGTTTCGTATAAATCCCGATGCACGCTGGTCAGATGGTCGTGAGGTCATCGCTGAAGATGTGGTCGCAACCTGGGATCTTCACATGGATGAAACGATTCTTTCTCCATCAGATCAACTGGTCTATGGCAAATTTGAACGCCCCGTCGTTGAGGGGAAATATCTCGTCTCAGTTGTTTGTCAAGAGTTGAGTTGGAGAAACTTGCTTTATTTCGGCGGTATGGCCATTCTACCCTCTTACTATCTGAATCAGATTGACGGATCTGAATATCTGAAAGAGTATCAGTTTAAGATGCTGCCTGGAACTGGCCCATATGAAATCAGGGAAGAGAACATTGTCAGCCAGGAATCATTTACCCTAACGCGACGCTTAGATTTTTGGGCAAAAGATGATCCCATGAATAAATACCAGGCAAATTTCGACAAAATAAAATTTATTGTCGTGAAAGATAATAACGCTCTGATTTTTGAGATGTTTAAACATGGTGAGAGTGATTTCTATACAGTTGCCGCTGCCCGTGAATGGATTGAGGAAACGAATTTTGAAGAGGTCCAGAAAGGCTGGGTTCAGAAACGTAAGATATATTCCGAAAAGCCTACCGGGACTTCAGGCTATGCCTTTAATATGCGGAAGTGGCCCTTTGACGATAAACGGATACGCATGGCTTTCACTTATCTTTATAACCGGGAAAAGATGAACGAAGAGATGTATTACAGCGAATATTCAATGATGAACTCACTGTATTCTGGTTCGGTTTATGAAAACCCAAAAAACGAAAAAGTAAGCTATAATCCTGAAAAGGCTGTCAAACTCCTGGAGGAAGCTGGTTACACCACTCGAAATGATGAGGGTTGGCTGGTTCATGAGGATGGTCGTGTACTCCGGTTTGAGATCGCAATTATGAAGGGTGTGGACTATATGGTCACACCAGTGCAGCAGATGATGAAAGAATATGGCATTGACATGCAGATCAAATACATCGATGGGAATGCTAACTGGAAAAACCTCATGGAAAGAAATTTCACCATTTTTATGCAAAACTGGAGTGGACTGGTCTTTCCAAACCCCGAAACTTCTCTAAAATCATCCCTGGCTGACGAAAACAACACCAACAATATTGGTGGTTTTAAAAACGACCGTGTAGATGAACTGCTTGGAGAATACGATGTGACTTTTGACCAGGCTCGTCGGGTTGAGATCATCCGTGAAATTGACGGTATTTATTCAGATGTTCATCCAGCTGCCTGGGGTATAGCTCGTAATTATCAACGCGTCGTATACTGGGATAAGTTTGGTTCTCCTGAATATATGGTTGGTCGCTATACTGGGGATTATCGTTCCGTCTTCACTTTCTGGTGGTATGAACCTGAAAAAGAAAAAGCACTCAAAGAAGCTATGGCCAATAATAGCGATTTACCTGTTGGTGAAGTCAATGTAATGTACTGGCCAGAATATCTAAAGGCCAACACGAATTAGTTTTATAGCCGCAATCGTCACACGCTGAATCACCTCATGGCAGATTCAACAGAAGTGTGACGACTGCGGTTTAACCCACCCTCATTAACGGTAACATTATTTATGACTACATATTTTATTAGACGTATACTTCTGATGATACCCACTTTTCTAGGATCCACGATCCTAATCTTTGTGATTCTCCAAATGGCGCCCGGGGGGCCGCTGGAACGAACGATTCAACAACTTCAGGCGGGAGCCATGCAAGAAGGTGAATCTGTGGGTAGCGTTGGTGACATCATGAGTGGTGGCAGTTCAGTTCTTCCGGAATCCGCGATGAGGGAGCTGAAACGTTTTTACGGTTTTGATAAACCGGTTTATCAAAGATATCTGACATGGCTTGGAGTCTGGCCACGGGAAACCAAACATCGAGAAGTTGAGTTTCATAATGGAGAGGTTGAAATCAAGAAGAACGTTGGTCGTGGGACTTACATGACCCTTAAACTTGAAGCTGAAAAAGTATCTGTTTACGACGAGGACGGGAATCTCAGTACCGTTTGGCAGGCGGCCATTGATGCAAGTGGAGCCGAAGAAAACATGATTTTGACCACCATCTTTCAAACTGAATTTTCGGGTATTCTAACCGGAAACCTGGGGACATCTTATACCTACGATCAGCCAGTAACCGAGGTTATGGCTCCCCGGTTCAAGATTTCAGTCTTTTTTGGACTTACCGGTTTAATTCTTTCCTACATCGTTTGTATTCCCCTGGGGATTAGAAAAGCCTTAAATCACGGCTCGGCTTTTGATTTTTTGTCCAGCGTTACCATTTTTGTAGCCTATTCCATCCCTGGATTTGCGCTGGGTGGTGTGCTTCTGGTTCTTTTTGGAGGAGGTTCGTTCTGGGAAGTCTTTCCACTTGGGGGCTTTCGATCACCCTCAGAGGTTTGGGATGCATTTTCTTTGTGGGGAAAAATAAAAGATCAACTCTGGCACGCTGTGCTACCCATAATTGCCTGGTCCATTGGTAGTTTTGCCGGGTTAACGGTGCTCATGAAAAACAGTTTATTGGAAAATATCTCTCAGGACTATATCAGAACCGCTTTTGCCAAAGGATTACAAGAAAAACGAGTTGTTTGGGTCCATGCGATTCGAAATTCAGTCATTCCTATCGCCTCAGGAATTGGCGGGATAATCGGAGTCGTCATCGCAGGATCCTATCTCATTGAGAAAGTGTTCAATATCGATGGTTTTGGAAAAATGGGATTTCAGGCAATTCTGGATCGAGATTATCCTATCACACTTGGATTCCTGGTCATTGTGGTGATGATTCGTCTGGTCGCCAACATTCTATCTGACATTGCACTGGCGTCGGTTGATCCAAGAATTCGGTTTAAATAATGCCGAAATCAAGAGACATGTCCGATAAACAAGAAATATCACTGTCCATACTTAAAAAACGGTGGCTCAAATTTCAAACCATGAAGCGTGGCTACTACTCGTTTATTCTCCTGCTTATTCTGTATTCCCTTTCCTGGTTTTTACCACTGCTTATAAATAATCGAGCCATTGTGGTAAGCTATGAGGGTGATCTCTATTTTCCAGTTCTATCAGGATACCACGCCGGGGCAGAGTTTAATCAGGATGTCCCTGGTGAGGCCCAGTACCGCTCGCTTAAAGAAACCTGGAAGCTTAAAGAAAGCGATAATTGGCTCATCTTACCCCCTTACCCATATAGCCCCTTTGAGGATATCACAGTTGAGGGGAATAAAATGTATGATACCCCCTCGAATGTTCACTGGTTAGGAACGGATAATACCGGACGCGATGTTTTTGCCAGATTATGCTATGCCTTTAATATTTCCATTTCATTTGCTCTGGTCCTTACCATTATCAACTACATCATTGGCGTCATCGTCGGTGGCAGCATGGGGTATTTCGGCGGTAAATTTGATCTCTTTTTTCAAAGAATCATTGAGATTTGGTCCAGTTTGCCCATGCTCTTCGTGATTATCATAATCAGTTCAATTATCAGACCCTCATTCTTTTTGTTAATATTTATCTATACCATCGTGAATTGGATCGGGATGACCTATCTCATGCGTGCTGAATTCTATCGCGAAAAATCGAAAGATTATGTCGCAGCAGCCTTATCAATGGGACAAACCAACTTCAAAGTTATGTTTAAGCATATTCTTCCAAACTCCCTGGTACCAATCATAACCTACTTTCCCTTCGCTATAGTGGGGGGGATTTCAGCGCTTGTCGGTTTGGATTATCTAGGATTTGGTATGCCGCCACCAACACCCAGTTGGGGTCAGATGTTGGATGTGGGATTACAAAACATCAATAAATGGTGGATGGTCTTTGCTCCTGTTTCTGCACAATTCATCACGTTGATCATGGTTGTATTCATCGGGGAGGCCGTCCGTGAAGCCTTTGATCCCAAAGTGTATTCGAGGTTAAGATGAGTCGGGAAAAATTAGTTGAGGTCAAAGGCCTGAGA
>JABMPR010000238.1 GCA_013202895.1 bacterium
ATTGGGATAGTTTTGCTCCAGGACGTAAGTTTCTGGAATTGCAATCAGTTCATCCGTAGAAACATAAACTCCCAGCTCACTCATTTCAGAGAACTCCGAGGTATTCCCTCCAGCATCCGTTGCCGTAGCAACGATATGATCGCCCATTGAAAGACCATAATCTACAGCCGGTCCAAACGAGACTGTTTTCAAACCCGCAGTATGATCAGCCTCTGAATATTCATTAGATGCGAGAAACATCGCTCCTTCACCCTCTACATCGGATAGGAAAAACTCAACGTACAGTGGATATTCTGAATTCTCGATTTCAGAATCAACCAGATATTGGATGATCAGGTCTTCACTATCATCCACACCAACATTGAGGGATTCAGGGAAATTCTGAAGACGATTGGGACCTTCATCGGCATCACCAGGGTCGTTGGGAGTTAGACCATTGGATCCGGTTACACCTCCTAAGTCTATCCCTAAATCCTGATTCATGTAGATTGAATTGCCCATGACTTGATTTCCATTCATGGATCCAGAATAGTACATTAGAACACCGCTCTGTCCATTAAATGCGACTATATTGGCGGCTCCATCATCAACTCCACCGATGAGATTATCTGTTGAATTATCATAAATCCGGATGCCATCCCTCAGATTTCCAAGATCCAAATCACCCGTAAAATTTGTTCCAATAGCGTTGCCCTGTACAATATTATTATTGCTTCCATTATAGATTTTTAGTCCGAACCTACTGTTGCCTGAGATTACATTGCCAGCACCAGGTCCAACACCACCCACTAAATTTTGAGTTGAACCCATACGAAAGGAGATCCCGGATAAATTTGGGAGGGGTAATTCCGCTGTAACATTTGTTCCAATCAGGTTTCCTGAGATAATATTCTCGCTTGCAAGAGTACCTCTTAGTTCGATTCCACTCTGGGCGTTCCCTGAGATAAGGTTGCCGGCACCATCCTGGCTACCGCCTATGTTATTTGAGCCTGAAGCTTCGATCACAATACCTAAATTGTTAGGGATAGCCAGATTACCACTCACATCGGTTCCAATCAGATTTCCTGAGATATTATTGGCTGTGGCATAAGCACCATTTATTTCGACTCCACTTATGGCGTTCCCTGAGATAAGATTGCCTGCACCAGGTTCAACACCACCTATAATATTTGAACCGGATTCTTCGATATAAACACCCCCGTAGTTTGGTATTGGCAGGGTACCACTTATATCTGTACCTATCATATTTCCTTGAACTGTATTCCCATTCGCACAGTTAGGAAATTCATAATAACCAATATTGACACCAGCCCATTCATTCCCTGAGATAAGATTTCCAGCACCTGGTTCTGTCCCACCTATGAAATTATTTGGCTCAAGCAGGAGGATTCCGGTGCTATTCCCGACCTCGTTGCTGCCACTCAAATCGGTACCTATATAATTACCTTGAACTGTGTTATTGATTGCAGTTCCACCTCCGGCAATGGTGACTCCTTCCAAATTCCCGGATATTACATTCCTGTCTCCGGGATCAGTGCCGCCTACAAGATTTTCAGAACCATTGATCATAACACCCGCATTCAAATTACCAATTGCAGAAGTTCCATACTTGTTCAGACCAATCAAATTTCCCCGTACAAAGTTGTTACTTACCAGAACCACACCATTTCCCCAATTTCCAGAGATTAGATTACCCTCACCGGGTTCTGTACCACCTATCACATTAAATTGACTTTCAACGATTATTCCATCTTCACCATTGGCAACTGCGGCAGTACCACAGGCACAGGTACCGATCATATTTCCACGAACCAGATTGGGATCACCCTCTGGTCCATCCAGCGTTAACATTAACCCCCATATCACATTACCTGAGATCACATTTCCAGCCCCGGGGGCTGGTCCTCCAACAAAATTGCCACCGGTAAAAAGATTGATTCCAGCACCATTCCCCAAGGCAATAGTCCCAGTGATGTCAGTTCCTATATAATTACCCAGGATTGAATTTTTATCCCCTTCAGAAGGTGCCGATATGTCAATTCCCGTCCATAAATTTCCCGATATCAGATTTCGTTCACTCTCTTGGAGACCACCTATCAGGTTATAACGTGAATTTTCAACATATAAACCAATTGTGTTTCCAAACATCTCAGTCCCAGTGACATCCGTGCCAATAAAACAAGCCTGGATAACAGTTCCTGCGCCACCTTGAATTTTTACTCCCCAGCCTACTTCTCCAGCAACTTCCAATCCACATTGCGTAATAGCCATACCTACCAGCTTTGAATGCCCCCCTGAGAACACAAGACCATCATGTGGACCAATGTCAATTCCATCCAGCTCAATAAGAGGTGTTCCGGAATAACCCTGTTGACTCGTGGCATCCATGAAAAGTGGTTCAGTTATCTCGGGGAGTTGAAAGCTAGGTTGGATGGTGTGGACTCCCAGCCCTGGGATCGCAAACTCAATTTTATCATAACCAGGATGTGCATTGGCTTCCTGGATGGCTGCTCTTAGTGTACAATCTCCACTGCCATCAACGCAAATCCCATCACCGGGGAAGGCATCCTGTGCGTCCCCTGTGGAATTAACCGTAAACACCGCTTGTTTCAATTCAGTTTGAAAAATATAGAAACCAGCATTACTGTCACAGGAATAGATGTTTCCCATAACAGAATAAAGTGCTTTGGTTGCACCGCTGGTCTCATGAAATCCAATCTCTACAGGGTCGTAAGGGTTTCCAGCGTCAATCACTTGTAGACCATAATAATCGGTTAAGGCATAGATATAGCGCCCAGAGCCACTTACATCCACTGTGGGACCAAGGTCGACATGATGGATTCCCTGTACCATTTCAGGATCACTAATATCCAGAATCCATACACCAGTCGAGCGCTCCACGACATAGGCGTACTTGCCTGATACATAGATATTCGTTGCCTCATCAAAATCAGTGTAGGTGCTCACCAATTGAGGATTGGTGGGATCTGCAATATTAATTATGTGGACTCCAGCCTCATTATTTGTGAGGAAGGCAAACATATCATTTACAAAGATCCCCAGATTGCTACTCCCTTCAAGTCCTTCCAGGGTTCCAAGAAGAACTGGAGATAATGGATCGCTAAGGTCGAGAACTTGAAAACTTCCGGTGCTCCCCAGGTATACAAAATTACCAACTGCAAAGACAGTCGATAAACTCCCCTCCATCCATGTGGTCACACTGGGTATGTCAGGATCGCTCATATCAATGATTTCCAGATTGCCTTGTGATATCGTATAAACAAAATCACCCGATCCATGGACGGCTCTTGTGGAATAAATTTCCAGAGAGTGATATAATTGAGGGGCAGCAGGATCTGATATGTTATAAATATTGAACCAGGCGTGTCGGTCACTCACATACAAATAATCACCGCTCTGGTAAATATCCCAGGTTTGCATGCCAGTAGTACAACTACCAGTTATTAGAGGACTGCTTGGATCAGATATATCAATCACATTGAAGCCATCTGCTCGCGATGCCAGATACAATGAATCACCTGAGAAGCTGAAATATATAGCCCATATTGATTCAACCGAGGCATACTCCTCTGGTATCAGTGGATCACTTAAGTCCAAAATCATTAACCCGCTATACCAGTTTGCAACGTATGCCAAACCATCATGAATTTGAATGAAGGTTGCCCTATTTGACGCATATGTTCCAGCCTCATAGGGGTTTGCAGGATCGCTGATATTGACGATTCGAATCTGGCCAGCTTCAGATACATACGCCAGACTGTCTACAACAGAGACACTGGTGGATCCAAAATCAGAGCCTATAAATCCCAGTTGATCAGGATTCGTGGGTTCACTGATATCAATAATATACAGACCATAATTTGTAGCTGCGTAAGCAATGTCATCTCTAACGCAGGAATAGTTGAAATCGGGTTCACCTTCCGGTTGAAAAAATCCAATAGATTGGGGAGATAAGGGATTACTAATGTCGATGATCTGAAGTTCGTTGTAATATCCGGCATACAGGTGGTCGCCTGACATGGACATAGAAGCTATGACCCCTGGAACTTCAAGCGTGGCCACTTTAGTGAGAACTTCGGGATCTGAGATATCAAGGACTATCAAACTATCACCCCAATTGGAGACAAAGGCGTAGCTGCCACTAATATGGATGCTGGTGATAAGGTGCTCAGTTACGAATTCATAAACTGGCTCCATGGTAGCAAGGTCCACCAATTCAACCACCGCTCCATTACCGATGCAAGCATATTCACCAAATGGAGCTGTGGTGAGACAGTGTCCATATGGCGAGCGTCCCACTAAATCAACACCTTCTGAATCATAATCTGCGAGCAATTGACCTGCGCCAATCAGCATACATAAAAGCATCAGACTGGCTTTTAGTAGATTATTAATGGAATTCATAACTCCCCCTTTTTTTTTGTCTTAAGGCGTTTATTGACTCTATAAAAACAATTTGGTTTCAAAAACTATTCAGAATCTAATGCTCCTATTTCAAGTAAACCATCTTGATGGTCTCGGTATATTCCCCGGCTACCATTCTACAGAAATAGACTCCGGTACTCACGGGCTCTCCATTTGAGTTGACACCTTTCCACTCCAGATTCACCCAACCCGCCGGATGAGCAGATTCGCTGATGCTCCAGATCACACGCCCTTTTACATCGTAGATCATCAATGAAACATCTGAGAGATCAGGTAGACCATATCTAAGGGTGGTTATCGGATTAAAGGGGTTGGGATAGTTCTGTTCCAGGACATAGGTATCTGGGATCTCAATCGGATCCCCTACATCCACATAAATCCCTAATTCGTTCATTTCGGAGAACTCCGAGGTATTTCCCAGTCCATCAGTTGCGGTTCCAACAATATTGTTACCCATTTCCAGCCCATAGTTGGCAGGATTCCCAATATTAATAGTTTTTAAACCACTTTCATGATCAATGAGGGTGTATTCATCATTAATGAGATAGTGTTTGCCTTCTCCTTCTTCATCAGCAACGAAAAACTCAACATGTAATGGATATTCTCCGTTTTCTGGATCTGTATCAATGAGATACTGGATAATAATATCATCATTATCATCAATACCCACATTTAAGGATTCTGGAAAGTTCTGGAGTTTATTGGCACCATCATCTGCATCACCTGCGTCATTTGCTGTAGGACCATCATCTCCCAGATCTATTCCCAAACCATCATTACTGTAGATGGAATTCATACTAAGTGGGTTCTCCTGACCGTGAATAACCACACCTGTTCCCACATTATAAGCGATGCTGTTTTCTCCAATATGATTTCCTAATGCTGGTTCAAGAATGTTTATCCCCAACAAATTGTTCCCCAGGGGAGACATCCCATCAACCTGGGTACCTATCATATTTCGCTGAATCATATTTCCTACAGCTTCACCATCTAACCACAATCCACCTGCGTTATTGGCAGAGATGATATTTCCTTCTCCATCACCCAAACCTCCGATGAGATTGTCATCAGAATCAGTTACATAGATTCCTGCTGCCAGGTTTGGAATAGCTTCAGTACCTGTAATATCGCTGCCGATGAAATTCCCTTGAATGACATTTTCCCTGGTGAGATCATATCGTATGCTGATGCCATTAGTATGGTTTCCAGAGATTACATTTCCTGCCTGTGGACCACCGATTACATTATTTGTAGCCTGGGCTATTAGGGCAATCCCATTGGATGTATTGCCGAGAGCACTTGTCCCTGTGATATCTGTGCCAATCAGATTTCTTTGCACTACATTTCCAGAGGCACCAGATTCATTACCCATGGATATCCCGGTTCTGTTGTTTCCGCTGATCAGATTTCCAGCTCCATCTTCAACACCACCAATAAGATTGTCATGTGCACCGGCCCTGATATTAATACCTGAGTTATCATTCCCCAGGGCAGTCATCCCACTGTAATCTGTACCGATGAAATTTCCCTGGATCACATTTGAGCTCGTCAATGATCCATAAAGCTGAATACCGTAATCAATATTGCCAGATATCAGGTTACCATCTCCAGGATTTAAACCACCGATTGTGTTATTTGAGGCTTCATCCAGCCAGAAACCATTCCCTCCATTCGCAATGGAAGTGGTACCGGAAACATCAGTTCCGATATAATTACCCCGGATCTGATTTCCGGTGGCTCCACCCACAATATCGATTCCACTCAGCACATTTCCTGAAATTACATTTCTGGAACCAGGAACGATTCCACCAATAATATTGTCATTACCGCTAATATTTATTCCTTCTGCTTCATTAGATAACACAATTGAACCAGTGATATCAGTACCAATAAAATTACCCTGAACCAGGTTGTCATTCCCACTAATCCCAATGCCAATACTACTATTACCTGAGATTACGTTCCCTGAACCAAGTTGATTTCCACCAATCATATTGTAATGAGTGCCAACCCCTAGGCCACCCATTCCGTTTGGCAAAGGAAGAGTTCCAGTAGGATCGGTTCCAATGTAGTTACTTTGAATTACATTCACCTTACCACTCAAAATATTGATACCATAATCACCGTATCTATTTATGACAAATCCTTTAATGGTACAATGACCCGCAAGAATTTGAAATCCCGGTTCATCGCTTATCATAGATCCATCCAATTCAATGATTGGTGTTCCTGAATAACCCTGTTGGGTCGTGGCGTCTATAATTACCGATTGCTCAATAATAGGGTAACCAATACCTGGTTGAAAGGTGTGTACTCCTGGTCCAGGTAATTCAAATACAATCTTATCATAGCCAGGATGCATATTGGCTTCCTCAATTGCTGCGCGAAGCGTGCAATCTCCGGTTCCATCGTCGCAGATACCATCGCCCCAGTTGACATCACCATCATCACCGGTAGAATTGACAGTGAAAACAGCCTGCTTGAACTCAGTCTGCAGGAAATAGATTCCACCACCCCCATCAGACACAGTCAGTTGTCCATCATCAGCGTAAACTTCCTGTGTGTATCCGCCGGTATTGAAATAACCCACTTCCTCCGGGGCATAAGGATTTCCACAATCAATAACCCTGAGGCCATCCCAACTATCAGTAACATAAACGTAGCGTCCAGAAGCATAGACGCTTAAGGCTTGACCATTAATTTGGAAGGCAGCAGTTTCGAAAGGCATTTCTGGATCACTTATATCAATGATCCTGATCATGCCATCATACCGATCTGCGATGTAAGCATATTGACCTGCCACATCCAGACGCCATGCATACCCAACGTTTTCAAGCCCAGCTACCAGCTCTGGTGAGGTGGGATCGCCAATATTGATGATCCAGAATCCTCCACCGCGGTTCACCACATAAGCAAATGGTCCTACTACCTTTATATCAAAAGGTACCCAAGGCAACTCATTAAATTCGCCAACCAGAAAGGGATTCGCTGGATCACTGATATCCAGGACCTGTAGATCAGGATTACCGCCGATATATAGCAGATTATCTCGAGCGTAGGCTGTCAACGCGGCGCCTTCATACCAGGTCGAAAGGATCTGGGGATCAAGGGGGTCACTGATGTCTACAATGTGAAGATTATCACTTTCCGAAACATACAAGAAATCGTCCTGCCCATGGATAACTCTCGGGCTACCCAGCTCAAGCAAAGCCACCTGAATAATGTTTTCTGGATCAAGATGGTGATAAACCGCGATCCCCCTGAAACTCTGGCTTACGAAACTGTAGTCATTCCTTGTGTAAATGTCTGTACTGTATCCGCCACCTGAATAATCAGCCACGGACGTTAGATCAGGTGATTCACTTATGTCAAGTAAAGCCAGTCCCGTACTCGAGGTTGCCAGATACAGGGTATCACCCTGAATATGGAATGCATCGGCATAATAATCTCCAAATATTCCGATAGAATCTGGTGCCGTAAGATCAGATACATCCAGAATCTCTATCCCGGCCCCTGTTGCTGCTACATATGCAGTGGTACCCACAACCTCCATCCACAATGCGGAAGAGGGTGTTCCAAAATAGCCCATTTCAACAGGATTTTCAGGATCACTGATATTTAGCATACGAATCCCAGCTGTGAACTCAGGTAAGTAGGCTACGGTATCTACAACATGAACCATCCATGAGCCATTTTCTGAGGCTGAATAACTCAATTCAGTGGGATTTGTTGGATCAGAAATATCAAGAATATATAGACCTGATTGACTCGAAGCATAGGCAATGTCACCAACCACCTGAGCATATTCAAATCCTGAAGGTGTCTCGGGGAGAAAGGTGCTTGAATGAACCACATTTGTTGGGTCTGTGACATTAATGATTTGTAACCCATTCACATCATTCCCCAGATAGGCATAATCACCAAAAACTGAGACATCCCAACATTGACCCTCAAATGCCAGCGAATCTACAAGAACTGGATTAAATGGATCACTGATATCAACCACCTTGAATCCATCACTCCAGTTTGCTATATATGCAAATGTGCTGTCAACAAAGATGCTGCTTACAATTGATTCAGTTATGATTTGCCCAACAGGATCCATGGTATGCACATTCAAAATCTCCATCACGGTCCCATTTGAGATGCAGACATATTCATCATAAGTCGAAGCGGTTACGCAATATCCATAAGGATAACGACCGACAAGTTCCACTCCATCTGAATCATAATCTGCCAGCAATTGATCAGAACCAGGTATCATGCAGAGCACAAACAGACTTACCATTAACATAAATTTTGGAAATTTCATGACTTCCCCCCTTTTTTGGTTTGCAGCATTATCTGTGAAAGATATTAATCCAAAAGGAAACCGTGGTCGAAGAAATGAGACCGTATCTGAATCCGAATGGTTAAAAAGATAAACAAAAAATAATATTTTGGCAATTAGAATTTGTTTTTAGGCGTTTCAGATGATAGTCGCCTACAGGATCCGCCTGGAAAACCATGCTATGAGCTGCATTAATACTCCAAATGTAATTGAGACACATTATCGTTATCAAAATATGATTATTTTTATCTTCTTTATTAATCGAGGATATTTATGTTGAATAAGAACATAAATATTTGAAGGGGAGTCATTATGAACAACCTGCTAAAACAACTTTTGATAATACCACTCCTGGTTATTCTGACCAGCGAACCTGCCTCTGCCAGAAGTTTCAGAGTAGCTCAGCTTCCTAATGGCGGCACGAATGGTTGTGCAAACTGTCATGTCAATGCTGGCGGTGGTGGTGCCAGAAACGCATTTGGTCAATTGGTTCAAGCCTCGTTTCTTGATGGCGGCGGAAACGTCGTATGGGGACCAGATCTAGCCATGGCTGACTCTGATGGCGATGGATATAGCAATGGTCATGAACTGGAAGATCCCTTTGGTATGTGGGCTGTAGGTGCTCCTGCTCCCGGTGAGACCTCCCTGGTAACACAACCAGGTGACAACACCAGTGCTCCAACAGGTGATGGTGCAAAATTCTCCCTGCATATTAATTTTTCTGAAATGACACCTCATCTGGGTCAGCTCTTTCAAATTCGTTTGGATCTGGGTCACGGTGGTGAACAGGTAACTTTTGAGCAGCTGGATGAAATTTCAGAAGCTGATTATGATTTTACCTTCATGCATGCCATGGAAATGGGTCAGTCCTACGACATTGAGTTTTGGTCTGACCACAATGGTAATGGTTTTTATGATGCCCCCCCAATTGATCACGCCTGGAGAATAACGCTCGATGCAGTATCAGACAATCAGGACACGACATTCACGCATAACACTGAGTTCGAAGATATTGGAAATCCAGTCTCTGTTGATGATGTTGTCATTTCTCCTGCCGATTTTGCCCTGTATGCCAATTATCCTAATCCATTTAATCCGGAGACGATTATCAGTTTTAGTATCGATCAGGCTCAAGA
>JABMPR010000239.1 GCA_013202895.1 bacterium
GCTCCAAAAATGGTCGCGAGAGTCATTCCAAACGTCTAGGTACAAAAGCCTATGGCGGGGAATGGGTGTCTGCCGGCAGCATCATTGTGCGTCAGCGCGGAACAGCTATTCATCCCGGTCAGAATGTTGGAATCGGTGGTGATGACACGCTGTTTGCAAAGATTGACGGTATTGTGACTTTTGAACGTAAAGATCGCCAAAGAAAACAGGTTAGCGTCTATCCAGAAGCTTAACTCTGTTCCAGAATAGAACTAAAAAGCCCTCGAGCAATCGGGGGTTTTTTATTTTATTGACTATCTGAGCAAATAACTTCTCAGTGATTATTACTGCTGCTGAGTTTAATATGGACTTTACTGCAAAACTAGCAGTTCTAGAAACTGTTCCGGAGGATGTGTGACTGAAGCGAATAATGATATAAAAAAACTAAATGAAATGGTCGCGTCATTTGACCGTTTAAGGCAAGAACTTTCAAAAGCGATCATCGGGCAGGATGGTGTTATTGAGCAGCTGGTAATCGCCATGCTCGCTCGTGGTCATGCCTTGTTGGTTGGTGTTCCAGGTTTGGCAAAAACCTTGTTGATTCGAAGTTTGGCTGAAGTGTTGGATTTAAGCTTTTCTCGCATCCAGTTTACCCCGGACCTCATGCCTTCTGATATCACCGGAACCGATATTATCGAAGAGGATCACACCACAGGGAAACGTGAATTTCGCTTTGTAAAAGGGCCAGTTTTTGCCAATATCGTTCTGGCTGATGAGATCAACCGAACACCACCGAAAACTCAGGCTGCCCTTCTGGAAGCCATGCAGGAGCATCGAGTAACAGCCGGCGTCGAAAGTTATGTTCTGGAGGAACCTTTCTTTGTGCTGGCTACTCAGAATCCCATCGAGCAGGAAGGCACCTATCCACTGCCTGAAGCTCAGTTGGATCGCTTTATGTTCAATCTTAGAGTAGAGTATCCCAGTCGGGATGAAGAACATCAGATCGTAAGTCAGACAACTTCTGGTGCAACCGTAAAATTGGAAAAGATTCTGGATCGCAAAGCCATCATGGGCTATCAGGATCTCATTCGGCGTGTTCCCGTGGCAGAAAATGTTATCGATTATGCTGTAGATCTGGTTGGCAGGACCAGACCGGAGGGAGATGACGCTCCAGAGAATATTAAAAAGTGGGTAGGCTGGGGTGCTGGCCCTAGAGCATCTCAATACCTGATCCTGGGAGCCAAAACACGAGCAGCCTTGATGGGGAATCCAACCCCCTCCATTGATGACGTTAAGGCAGTAGCGCTACCCGTATTAAGACACCGCGTTCTGACAAATTTTAATGCTGAAGCTGATGGTGTCACAGTGGATGAAATTATCCAGAAGCTATTGTAAACAGACCTGTCATTTTTATGAAATTCCGAATTCTAATTACCTTATTTCTACTGTTGGGGCAAAATCTATTTGCTCAAAACATGTGGATGTGGAATCAGCGCACACATCCCGAATTAAAGTGGCAGACCCTTGAAACTGAACATTTCAATATTCACTTCCATGACGGGATAGAAAATATAGCCCATAAAGCTGCTCTTATTGCAGAGCAAGCATACCAACCCACACTTGATCAACTCCATCTTGCTGATTTTGGCAAAACCGATCTGGTGTTTTCTGCCGAAGATGAGATTATGAATGGGTTCGCCGTGCCTACTGATCAGATCTTTATCTGGGTTAGTCAAAATGATGTTGCCGGCAATTTTGGCGGATCAGAAAAATGGCTGAAGCTAGTCGTTACACACGAATTTCAACATGTCGTTCAATTCCATGCACAACGCACATGGGCCGGAATTTTTGGAGCCATATCAATACCCTCCTGGTGGATGGAAGGGATGGCGGAGTATATGACGGAAGTCTGGCGTGTGGGACGTAGTGACTCAAGAATGAAGATTCACACTTACCGAAATACAATGGATCAGTTGGATGCTCACGATGATGGATACGCAAAGGTCCTGTATCTCGCCTGGAAATATGGTGACTCTACCCTGGTTAAAATCTCAAAACATCGACAATATCTTAAACAGGACAGTCAGGAATATCCATACTGGTATAATTTCGGAACAGCGTTTGAAGAGGTCACCGGACAAAAATTGAGAGACTTCGACGAAGAATGGCGCCGAGTGATGAACACATATTATTATGGTTATAAATCCCAGAAGGAAATGATTGAAGAGGTCGGAGAGCCTTTGAGTCTGAAAGGATTTTTTACAGTCCGATCAGCCACAATAGCACCCGACTCGATGCAGGTCGCAGTAGTGGGTCGGAAGCACTCAGGGATGCGTGATTACAGTCTATATACTATGACAACTGACTCCACACATCGTATTGAAGAAGTCCACCACGGTCACTTTTCTGGTTTTCCAGCCTGGTCACCTGATACCAAACAGCTCGTTATCGCTGAATATCATCGAGGTCGGCATGGTTCTATGTTGAATGATCTGCGACTCGTGACAGTAGATACAAAGGAAACCAGCTGGTTGACGCAGAATCTTAGAGCCTTACATCCAGTATTTTCCCATGATGGTAAAGGTGTTTTCTTTGTTGCCCATCCACAGGAGACCACCCAGATTTATTATCAGGATCTGTCCAGTAATAAGCGTGTGCAGATTAGCAAATTTGTTGGTGATGTCCAGCTTCAAAGTCTGAATTTAGCACCTGATGGTCAGCGTCTCACATTTATGATTCAAGAACAAAACGGTGATGTGAATATTGCGGTAATTGGACGTGATGGTCAGGAATTTCAGAAGGTGACAGACGATCCTGAAGAGGATGTACTTCCGGTTTGGACATCTGCGGGTAACGCTATTGTATATACCTCTTTTCGTAATTCGACACCCAACCTCTTTCGTATTGAACTTGATAGTTTTCGTATCACACAAATGACCGATGTTGCAGAGGGGATCTATTCGAGACAAAGACTTCCCGGGACGGATAAAATTATTGCCACAACCCTGGCGGATGTTGATACGGTTAGAATTCGAGCTGTATCAGCTAAGCGGCAGGCTCCGGATTTAAATTTGAATATCCGTGATCCATTTATGGGCTGGCGCAGTAAATCCCCAGATATTAGCCTTCCGGAAATTGATTATAATTATAATATTGAATTGGCTGAGACGCACCCTTATCAAGCGTTAAAGACATTTCGTCCTCTTTTGCGTCTGGTGCTTCCAGATGTGGCTGGTCTCTTCGGAATGGCTGCATACAATGATGCCTTAGGCAAGCATTTGATTCAGGGTGGGGCTCTCATGGACTGGTCGGGCAATTTAGCAGGCGGGTATTTGGGCTACACCAATTTAAAATTTGGTCCAGTGCTAAATTTTTACGCCTCCCAAAATTTCAGTTTTAATATACGTCGGACCTGGGGTCAGACTCATTTTGAAGTACTGGATGGATTTGGTTTTATCGCCGTGCTTCCAATGAACTCAGGGAACTCGCTGAGCTCTAACCATACCTTGATGACTCATTTGCGCACTGTGGAGAGAACTGTCATTGAAATTGAAGATTCTGAGTGGGTAGAGGATAATACATTCCCAGGAAGCCAGGAGACAAATTTGGGATTTACATGGCGCTGGCTAAATCGGAGACCTGAAGCAGACCTGGCTAGTTTTCCACAAAATGGTATGGGTCTTTTGGCCCATGCGGAAAGCACCATTCCCCAAATTTGGGGTGACGCTGATTATCAGAAGCTTTGGTTTGAAGGGTTTTTTAATCTGAAGATACCCAAAACGCCTCTGGTATTATACAATCGCAGTAAGCTGGAATATCACTCAGGAAATATTTTGGCCCAGGATTCCATTGGTTTTATGTCAACCGCGCCGCTCTACTTTTCCGCAGGCACGCTGATGAACTTCGCTCAGACCGGAATATTGGATTTACCAGAAAGCTATAATCTGCGTGGCCAGATTCAGGATTATCCCAGTGCAGAGTTGATCTACAATGTAAGCGAATTACGTTTGGCACTGCTCAAGTCCCTGCCGGCCCATATTTTTGGATTAAGATTCACAGGTCTTACCGGAGCTCTTTTTCACGATCTTGGATATTTACCGGAAACGGGAGAAACGCTAACAACCATGGGTGCCGAGTTAAAGTTCAACCTGAGTATAGATAGACTGGCCCTCATAACGCTGTCCACCGGTGTGGGTGGCGATGAGAATTATTGGGATCCGATCCTGAAAGATCCAGAAAAGTTGAATTTTAAAAATGACTACTACTTCCGCTTAGCCCTGGTTAATCCCTTTTAAAAAGTGAAATAAGAATTGGCTACCGACAAACAAAAATATCTGAATCCGAGAACCTTAGCCACCCTGGCAAATATGCAACTCAGGGCGCGTATGGTTGTGGAAGGCTTTATCGTAGGTCTCCACAAAAGTCCCTATCATGGATTTTCTGTTGAGTTTGCTGAGCACCGCGCCTACGGTCCTGGCGACAATCTCCGCTATCTGGATTGGCGACTATATGGTAAGACAGATCGCTTTTATGTAAAACAATTCGAGGAAGAGACCAATCTCAAGGCTCATATCATGCTGGACAAATCCAAATCAATGGACTACAAGTCTGGAGATTTGAGCAAGTTGCAGTATGGCAGCTATTTATCGGCTGCATTAACTTATCTGCTTCTTAGACAACAGGATGCAGTTGGATTGACCCTTTTTGATACAGAGATTCGGACCCACATTCGTCCATCCTCGCGACCCTCCATGTTAAATAATATCCTTACACATCTGGAAAATGTTACCCCCGGCGAAGAAACCGCTATTGGTCACAGCCTGCACCATCTTGCCGAGCGTATCCACCGTCGAGGCCTGGTGATTATCATATCTGATATGTTAGACGAAATGGATAACATCCTTAACGGACTCAAACATTTTCGACATGATCGTCATGAAGTTTTGGTGTTTCATGTTTTGGACCCCAGGGAAGTTGATTTTGCCTTTGATGCACAGGCGAAATTCAGGGATATGGAATCTGGTGAAATTCTGGCCACCGAGCCCTGGCATATTCAACAGGACTATCAATCCGCAGTAGATCGATTTAGAAACACGCTGGGTGCCCGTTGTCGTGAACAGCATGTGGATTATGTACCATTGACTACGGATCAATCTTTAGATGTTGCCTTGCTGGCCTATTTAAACAAGCGTCATTCCGCGATGTAACCCAACACCTGGTTTCAGCTCATGTAATGAGCCAGGCAAGTTTATCCATGTTAAAATTAACCACCAACTTTAGTTGGTGGTTCTCTGACACACTATAACTCCAAATAGTGTATGAGAAAGGGTTTCCACCGCCACGGCAGGGTTCAAACCCTTTCTCACACAGGTCGCAGTCTTTGGAGTTTCCTATATCCCCGGGTTGAAACCCGGGGTAAGCGATACAACCATCAGCGGAGTGCAGAGATTAGTGGCTCATAGGATATCGAATGAAATTGAGACATGTTTTTCACATTGATTGCCTGCAACACGCTCCTATATTCCTGAACTTAATGAGAATAATTTTCTATAATTTCCACCGATCCTGCAGGTCGGTCCTATTGAGTCTGCTCTTGCTGTTGGCAGGGATACAGGCTTTGGCCGCCCAAAATTACATCAGTATCGCAGGACGTGTTAAGGATGCGAAAACTGGCATGGCTCTACCCGGTGTTAACATCCAGATCCAGCGTAGCTCCAGAGGTACCACATCAGATCTGGGCGGAAATTTTAGAATTGACAATTTAGCCCCGGGTGAATACCAACTCTCTTTCTCAATGATGGGCTATGCACCTTACACAGAGAAAAATGTCACTGTGGTAACCGGCATTCCTGTGGAATTGCTGGTTGAGCTGAAATCCAATGTTCTGGCATCGCCCCGGGTGGTGGTGACTTCCAGTCGCAAGGCACAGGATATTCTGGAATCGCCGTTTTCCGTATCTACAATCGGTCGGCGGGAGATTCAATCAAAAGCGGTGATCAAGATGGTTGATGTGCTATCTTACGAATCAGGGGTCTCAACCATCAAAGGACAATTGAATATTCGGGGTGCATCTGGCTACACGCTGGGAGCCGGGAGTCGATCACTGCTCCTCATCGATGGGATTCCCATGTTGGGTGGTGCTGCTGGAAATATTACCTGGGCTAATGTTCCAACCTCAGAAGTTGATCGAGTCGAAATAGTCAAATCTGGTGGTTCAGCAATGTACGGGTCCAGCGCCATGGGTGGTGTAGTAAATATTATCACGCGTAATGCTCCCCCTGAGCCTGAAACGCGTATCTCAACCCAAATTGGTCTATATAGTCACCCCAGGGTTGATCAGTGGACCTGGCGAGACTCCAGGGGGCTACTTTATAATACAGAACTCTCCCATTCTCGTAGTTTTGGTGAACACGCTGCCTGGATTCGGATCCAGAAACGACAGGATGATGGATTTATGCGTCTAAACTGGGAAGAAGCCTTAAATATATCTGGCAAACTATAACTAAATTTCGGGAATGCCCATAGTGCAGCTATTTTTGTAAATCACCTGGATGATGATAACGGCTTACTGTCAACCTGGAAAAGCCCGGCTGAACCATTTGAGGCACCATCAGGGTCCGAGAATGATCACAGCGACGGCACCAAGACCACAATAAACGGTCATTACAACTATGTCTATTCACCTGAACTTGCAGTAAAGGTTCGTGGTGGTGGCTATTGGATTTCCTGGGAAAGTTTTGGAGCGGATCCAGATTATTCCAATGAAACTCGCTATTTTGGAGAAGTCCAGTCCAGCCGAAGCTGGTCTGAGAGCCTAAGTAGTGTTTTAGGGCTGTCCATACAGCAAAATGGTGTTGAAGCACAAATATTCGGTAAACATAAAAGCAGATCCCTGGCAGCTTATCTTTCAGCGCAGAAGAAAATTTCACAATTTACCTTTTCACTGGGCGGTCGTTGGGAAACTTATGCTGTAGATGCGGTGTCTCAGGATCAGTTGTTATCGCCACAACTCGCACTCAACTGGAACCCCAGAGATTGGTTTGCAATGCGAATTTCCACAGGCCAGGGCTTCAGAGTGCCAACCGTGGCAGAAATGTTTACCGAGGCTCGGCGTAGTATCTTTTTGGTTGAGCCCAATCCGGAACTGGGCTCAGAAACCAGCGTTAGTCGGGAATTTGGGATTACTTTGTTGTCCGGGCAAACAGGTCCTCTGGATCTGATCAAACTGGATCTGGCTATTTTCGACAACCAGTTTGCCAATTTAATAGAACCGGTGCCAGACAGTCTGGCGGTGATCCATTTCCAAAATATATCTGATGCGCGTATACGTGGGTTGGATATGGGGCTGGGGGTCAGCTTTCTGGATAATCTGATCGATTTCAAAACGGCTTATACCTGGCTTGATCCCGTAGAGTTGGATGCAGCCGGCGAGATCCTGGATACCCTGTCCTATCGCTACCGCCAGCACTGGGTAAGCACCCTGGGTTTGCATTATTGGAATCTGGATGCCGCGCTAGAATACCGCTATGCCAGCAGGTTGGAGAGTGTGGAATTATTTCCAGAAAACTTGTTGACGGGACAAGATGAGCGAGTTCCGGTACATGTCTGGAATGCTGGTGTAGGGACTTCTATACAGGATTGGAGTTTTTTAATCAGAGTGGAAAATATTTTTCAATACTATTATGTCCAACTCGAGCGAAATATGGAAGAGGAACGTATTTTCACATTGACGATTGAGAGACAGTTATGAAATCATTTGTCAGAGCGCTAGTCTTAATTCTCTGTCTTTGTTTGCTATTCAACTGTAGCGATCCAGGTGGCCTGGAATCCGTAGCAGGGATTGAGGGCGTGCTAAAATTCGATCGGGAATGGCCGGATTCATTAACTGCGGCAGTGGTGGTCGTGTTTGATGTTGACTTAAATTTGGATAGTCTGGAAGCTCCTGATTATGCTGTGGTGGACCACTTTATCACTTTTAGCAACCCCATAGATTCGGGATTAGTAGAGGCTGAATATTTTATTCAACTCCAACCCGGTGGGTATCTATTATTAGTTGTTGGTCTTTTGGTTGAGCCAGCTCAATTGCTGACGAATGATGAGTTATTCCAACAGATTCAGAATTATATTGTTATTCCAGAAAATTTTGTTCCTCGAGGTTCCATAGTCCGAGAGCAGGAGATCAATGAACAAACCGTCTGGAATATTCGGTTTTAAGAGAGGATTCGGGGTGATTACAGCTAGCACATTTTGATTTGCTATACCGAATTGCACTTCTATTTTATGTGATCAAAGTTAAAACAGATGTACGATTAAGAAAAATCTATTTAGTTAAATAAACAAGGAGAGAAAGATGAGTAAATTATTACGCTTATTACCCCTGTTGTTAATGCTGAGCATTGCATTTGGTGGTGGTATTGTAGAGAACACAAACCAGAGTGCAGACCAAATACGGATGATGGCTCGGGGTGCATCAACAGATCTGGATGCTGTATTCTTTAACCCTGCTGGTTTGACCAAGTTGAACAATGGAATGCACCTGTATCTGAGTAATCAGACCATTGGCCAGACGAGAACGATCACCAGTGATCTCGCTTTTCTGCACAATGAAGAATTTGAAGGTACTACCTCTGCACCGGTATTCCCGAACTTCTATTTCGCTTATAAAATGGATAAGCTGGTTTTTTCTGGTGGTTTTACACCCATTGGAGGTGGTGGAAGCGCAGTCTTTGATGACGGTCTACCCTCTTTTGAATCACCAGTTTCAGCTATTCCAGCCAGCCTGTCTGCAGCCGGAATTCCGACTACCGATTACAGTCTTGATGTTGCGTTTGATGGATCATCCATATTTTTGGGTGGGCAGTTCTCAGCTTCCTATGCCATCAACGACATGATTTCTGTATCTGCCGGTGTCCGTTATTTTATGGCTTCAACTACCTATGTAGGACACTTGAAAGACATCATGGTCGATCCAATATATGCCACGGCAGGTGCTGATGGCAGTATGACTTCCGCTCCAGCCTTTTTTACAACAATGGCTGCCATATTAACTGGTGGTGCTGCCTCGGCTACTGGTGGTGCTGCCGCACTACAACCAGCTATTGACCTGGGTTTTGGTGATGTGTCTTTTGATAATCTCGTTCTTGGGGGCGGTATGGCACAGGCTCAAGTAGACGCGATTGCCGCTGGATTTGCACAATTAGGTGTTCCCGGATTTAGTTCTGCCACATGGACTCCAAATATCGCTCAGGCGACATATACTGGTACCGCCACTGCCTATACCGAAAATGCCGCAACGATGACAGGGAATGCTGCAGCTACTGCAGATCTTGAAGTTGATACCGAACAGACCGGGTCAGGTTTTGCGCCTATCCTTGGTCTAAATATCAGCCTGATGGATAAGCTGAATATTGGTATCCGTTATGAAGCTATGGCTGCCTTAGAATTAACTAATGAAACTACCGTTGATGGATCTGGTTTATTCCCCGATGGTGCTGTTACTCATGGCGATATGCCGGCTATGCTGGGTATCGGACTATCCTATCTTGTAATGCCTTCCTTGAATGTTGCCTTCGATTACAACCTGTATTTCAATGAGGATGTGGATTGGGATGGAAAAGAGGAAAATGTTGAGAATGGCAATGAGATCGCTGTTGGTGCCGAATTCGCACTTTCAGAATCTATCCTGCTCAGTGGTGGCTATCTCATAGCAACCAGTGGCGCTCTGGATGCCTATCAGAGTGATTTGAGTTATAGCCTGAATTCCAATACTATTGGTCTCGGAGCTAAGTATACCTTAAATCCCCAAATGGCTGTGTCTCTGGGCTTTTCAAGTACTTCTTATGAAGAAGGCTCTAAGTCTGATGTTGTTTATGCAGTTGATGCTACTACAGGTGCACCTACATTAACAGGAAATGAAACCTATATGAAAACGGCAACTGTTTTTGCAATAGGGCTTCAGAAGAGTTTCTAGGCAAAACATGAAATCAGTAAAAAGGCCGCTGTAGCGGCCTTTTTACTCTCAGGGAGTTTATAATGCTGGAGTTTAAAAAATTGGGTCTGATTGTCTTATTAGCAGGAGGCCTGTTGTTAAGTTGCGAGGAAGACGAATCACCACCAGAAAACATCTTGCCGCTTTCCGGTACTTATGCTCTATATGAGATGACCATTAATATTGAAGCCAACACCCTGCGAGATACAATAGTTCATTTTAACACTACTCAAAATGGAATCGATTCTATTCAGATTGAAGCTGGTACTCAGGTTGTAAATTCATCAACTTCTTACTCAGATCAAGATTCGGTCCCTATTGGCGGAACGGTAATCCTTCGCAATGATGGTTCTGCCAAATTAAACGGAGATTTACCGGTAAATGTTGGGAGCGGATGTCTGCCCATTATCGTTATTTTAACATTGGACTCTGACGGAGTTTGGTCTGCAGACACCACAGATGGAACCTTCTCAGTCGATCTCGTGTTTGACGCCCTGGATATTGATGGCACTTATTCTCTTGCTGGTGACCAAATGGAAATTCGATATGATACCATTGTGGAAAATGACGAGCGTTTGATTACCACAGTTAACTATCTCGGTGTGGATACAGCCATCGAACCTGGTTGTGTTGCAGTCTCAACTATCACTGAAAGAATCATGCACCTCACACTGGAATAAATTTCCAGAGCATGTTACGTCGTCAAATAAACTTAGAACAAAGTACCCAATTGAACCAGGTTCATGAATTTCATCCATAGTATCACTCGGGACCTGACAAAAGGATCAGTGTTTACTAAGCTGATTCACCGCCATAGTTATGCCCGCGATGCCGGATTCTACCGTCTTCTTCCCAAAATGGTGGTTAAGGCTCAATCTAAACAGGACATATCAACCCTTTTTAAATTCGCTTCAGATAAAAAACGCTCCATAGTATTTAGAGCAGCTGGGACCAGCCTCTCTGGTCAAGCTATCAGTGATGATATTCTGGTAGAAGTGAAACAGGGTTGGCGAAAAGTAGAAGTTCTCAATGGCGGAAGGCAAATCAAGCTACAGCCAGGTGTGGTAGCAGCCAAAGCCAACCAACATCTGGAACCATTGGGATATCGCATCGGTCCGGATCCGGGCTCTATCAATGCGGCCATGATTGGCGGTATTGTGGCAAATAACGCCAGCGGGATTGGTTCCGGAATCCAATACAACAGCTATCAAACTCTGGCTGCCATGGAAATGATTCTACCCATGGGATTAATCCTGAATACAGCAAATCCTGCAGACGATGAAAAATTCCATAGGCATGCCCCCCTTATTTATGATGGTTTGAGTCATCTTCGTGATCAGATCAGAAAGGATAAATCGCTTGAGCAAAGAATCCGAAACAAATACAAACTGAAGAATACAACAGGTTACTCTCTGAACAGTTTTCTGGACCATGACCAACCAATTGAGATTCTGGCTCATCTCATGGTGGGCTCTGAGGGAACCCTGGGTTTTATTTCCAATGTCACTCTGAATACTGTTGAACTCAAGAAATTCAAATCTACAGCCCTGTTAATGTTTGATTCGCTAAGCGCTGCGGCTGGTTTAGTACCTGAATTGAAAAAAATTGGCAGCTATGCGCTGGAGATCATGGACTCCTACGCTTTGAAAGCGGTGAGCCTCATTCCAGGCCTACACCTGGAAATACATCCAAATATTGAGCCTGGATCGGCAGCTCTTCTGGTCGAATATCAGGCTAATAATCCTGAAATATTGGCCAATCTAGTCGATTCAGCTATCCGTATAATCCGGGAAAAACAGCCAGAACTACATCCTCAGTTCTTTGAAAATTCAGCCCAACGAGAAGAATTGTGGAAAGTTAGGCGGGAATTGGGTCCCCTCAATGCTGCTATGCGGCCACCAGGAACAACGGTTCTCAGCGAGGACATCTGTTTTAAAGTCAAAGATCTGGCTCGCGCTATAAAAGAGCTCCAATTCCTGTTCAACCAGTATCATTTCGATGATGCCATAATTTTTGGCCATGCAGGTGAGGGTAACCTGCATTTCAAACTGAGTCTCGATTTATCCCAACCACGAACAGTTCAACAATATGGAAAGTTTATGAACGATCTGGTGGATATGGTCGTTGATAAATATGATGGATCACTCAAGGCTGAACATGGTACTGGTCGGAACGTGGCTCCTTTTGTAGAGCGGGAGTGGGGATCCACCGCCTACACTATCATGAAGAAGATTAAACAATTACTTGATCCCGCCGGTATCCTCAATCCGGATGTGTTAATCAGTAATGATGAGCAAATCCATCTAAAGCATATCAAACCCATTCCACTGCTTGATCCAATTATTGACGCCTGCATCGAATGCGGGCTCTGTGAACCCTGGTGTCCTTCAGCCGATTTCACCCTCACCCCACGACAGAGAATCAATGTGCTCCGGGAGATTAAGACCCTGGATCAGAACCCAAACAACGAAAGTAAGGTTCGTAAGCTTCGAAAAGATTTTAACTACCAGGGTATTGAAACCTGTGCAACTGATGGTCTATGTGAATTGAGCTGTCCAATTAATATTGATACCGGTTCACTTATGAAACAGAGTCGCGCAAATTCTCACCGGATATTGAGTAGGATTATCAGTCAATTTGTTCAGAATCATTTTTCGATTGTATTAATCGGCTTTAGAACAGCACTCACGATATTCACACCCCTTAGAATACTTCTCAAGAACAAGCGGATTTACGCTGGAATGAAAGTTTTAGCCCGGACAACACATGGGATAATTCCGGCGCTGAACAGCAAATTAAGAGCTGCCCAAGGCACTTTACCCAAGCTCTCGCAATCATCTGAAGTCGATGTCATATATTTTCCATCGTGCCTGAATCGTGGCTTCTCCGATCCAGCCCGAACGGATTTATCCGCCCCTCAAGCATTTATAAAAATCATGCAGCAGGCCGGTATTCACCCTGAGTATCCCCTACAGCTTGAGGATATGTGTTGTGGTCTGACTTTTAGTTCAAAAGGCTTTCCTGAAGCAGCATTGCAGGCAGCCATAAAAACGACTGAACTTTTGTGGATAAGCTCCCGGGAAGGACGCATACCCATTGTTATGGATACCAGCCCCTGCTCAAGTCACATGAGACATTACGATAAGATACTCAGTGGAGTTCATCTGGCTCGTTGGCGTGATTTGATCATCCTGGATGTGGTTGAATACCTGCATGATGTGCTTCTGGACAAGTTGAGTCTATGGCATGTTCGGGAAAAGGTGGTATTGCACCCAACTTGTTCTACCAGGAGAATGGGGATCGAAAATAAAATGAGGAGTGTAGCAGAACGCTGCGCCCGAGAAGTCGTAATTCCCAATGAGCTTGGTTGTTGTGCCTTTGCTGGTGATCGGGGGCTCCTGTTTCCAGATCTTACAGCCAGGGCGACGGCAGCCGAGGCATTTGAAGCAAGGGAGGCTCAAGCAGATGGACATTATTCCAGCAGTCACACCTGCGAGATAGGCATGAGTCTGGCAACAGATAAGAACTACCAATCATTGATCTATCTGGTTCATGATGCGCTGATTCAATCCCAGACTTAAGTTTGTAAAGTGAATCAATTGAGCATGTAGCTGTCGAAACATTCATTGCTTCGTGTTTTAAATGATTTGGAGTCGGAAAACAATGGATCAAGCCGTAAATAATCTTCTTAAGAATAGAGATCTGGGAGCATCAGCCCTTTTATCCAGATTCGGAGAAATTTTACCTCGATATGGCGAAGCTGAATTATTTAGTATTTTGGCAGAGTTAAAGATGACTTTTCCGCTCATGGCAGTATGGCATTTTGCTGAGAATTACTTTCAAAAGCATGCACCTGAACCACAATCTTTCGAAAAGTTTAATCAGGAGCTTAATCGGGAAAAAGCAGAAGTCGTGGAAAGAGCTTGTGAGCAAATGTCATTCTACAAAACTTGCCTTACCTTAAGTCGTAGTTCTCTTGTTGAAGCTTTCCTCCTGGAACGAAACAAGCTAAAAAAAGTCGATGTTATCTGTTCCCAAAGTCTTCCAGCAGGTGAAGGCGTGCATCTAAATTCAAGTTTACTGGAGGCAGGGTTAAACTCTATCTGTGTACCGGATTGGGATTTAGTGGACAAACTTTACGCTGCAGATGTGCTTATTCTTGGAGCAGATTGGGTGTCAGATACGCTGATCATAAACAAACAGGGTTCACTAAAAATCGTTGAGGCGGCGACCCGATTAGATATGCCGATATTTATTCTTGCAGAAAGGTTTAAATATATGGACCCACCCAATATTTCCAGAGAGGCATTTATCCAGGATTGGTCTCATGCTGGAACAAAGCGATTTATTAAGGTGTTTGAGGTCTTCCCGCGCACTGAATCAGTGCGACTGGTTTGAGTGGTAATCATCTTTGCCATAGGATTCAGAATAGAAAACCCTACTTTTAGTTCATGGTCAAGCCCTTGGGATCCGCATTATCCGCACGCTTATTGAAGATCAACTAAGTGGGGATTTGAAAATCAGCAGTGAGCAGGGAACAAGCTACGAGATTCTGCTTAAGGACATTCAGATCAATCGCCGGGTCTAAGGTCTGTAATCAAAGTCTCTTGAATTACCCATTATAATTGATTTGTTAATTCAGCTGTAAAACCAGTGTTTTCATTAAAATAATTTATGGATTCTCAAACGATTCGCTTACCCGATTCCAATTCAAAAAAATAGTAAGATTCCGGTTCTGCAAACAGACGCAGCTCTGTTCCAGTTTTGAGGGGTGTATTATCGGGGACTCTGGCAATAAAGGTATCTTTTCCGGTAGTGCAATATAGAAAGGATTCGTTCCCCATTAATTCACTGACTTCAAGCTCTGCCGAGATGCTGTTTTGCGTATCCTGGATTGAAAAATGTTCAGGACGAATACCTATTTGGATGGTCTGACCATTAAACGATTTAAGCATCTCCGAATGCATATCTTCTATGGGCAGCACAAATTTTTCATTTACCAAAGAGGAATCTTGTACCTCAACTTCAAAGAAATTCATAGCCGGTGATCCAATAAAACTGCCGACGAAATGATTCTGAGGTTTCTCGTAAATAGCCAGAGGCTCTGCAGCCTGCATGATATGGCCGTCTTTCATGACTACAATACGATCACCCATGGTCATGGCTTCCACCTGATCGTGCGTCACATATACCATTGTGGTTTGAAGGCGAGCATGCAGTTTTTTGATCTCAGTTCTCATCTGAACACGCAGTTTGGCGTCGAGATTAGAGAGTGGCTCATCAAATAGAAAAACGGAAGGTTTGCGAACTATTGCCCGACCCACAGCGACTCGTTGGCGTTGACCACCGGATAATTCTTTTGGGCGACGGTACAAGTAATCCTGAACACTGAGAATTTCGGCAGCCTCCTGCACGCGTGTATCAATCTCCTTCTCGGAATATTTGCGCAAGCGCAATCCAAAAGCCATGTTTTCATAAACGTTCATATGCGGGTAAAGTGCATAGTTTTGAAAAACCATAGCGATGTCACGATTTTTTGGCTCAATATCATTTACGCGTACGTCACCTATATAAACGTCCCCTCCTGAGGCTTCTTCAAGACCGGCGATAATTCTGAGTGTGGTAGATTTGCCGCAACCGGATGGACCAACTAAAACCGTAAACTCGCCATCCTGGATTTGTAGATCGATGCCATGCAGAATCTGAGTAGATCCATAAAATTTATCAAGATTTTTCAGGCTTACTCGTGCCATGCCGGTTTCCTTTCAATAGAGTTAGCGCAAACACCAACTAACATCACCTTGCCCTTCCCGAATCACCACAGGATTATCACCCGTCATATCTATCACTGAGGATAGTTCCGCCCAGGTTGGACCAGAGTCAAGGATCAAATCAACCCGGCCTTCATAATACTCAGAAAATTCCTGAGGATCGCTGGCAAAACTTTGTTCACTAATGTTAACGCTGGTTGAGATGATCGGGTTGCCCAGAGCTTCAACTATGGCTAAAGTCATGGTATGATTTGGAATTCTGATCCCCACGGTTTTTTGTTTTGAGATGAGTGTTTTGGGGGCCTCCTTGGTTCCCGGAAGAATAAAAGTGTAAGGTCCGGGAAGTCGTTTTCGAAGATCACGGTAGTGGGTTGTGGATATTTTCGCAAATTTTGAGATATCCTTTATGTTGGAGCACACAAAGCTCAGGGGTTTTTGATTATCCATGCCCTTTACTCGATAAATACGCTCAATAGCTGATTTGTTTGTAATGTCACATCCGATCCCATAAACTGTATCGGTGGGGTAAATGATGAGCCCTCCATCCCGCAGGATTTCAACGGCGATTTCAACTGCTCTGGAATTCAAAGTGTTACCGTGTATTTCTATTCTCATTCAGCCAAAAAGTCCTTGATCGTTTTCATGCTTTCCACTGGTTTCTCAAAGGGGAAAAGATGCCCTCCATCAATAGCTTTAACAACATGATTTCCCCCCATTCTTTGCAAGCGCCGTAAGCCTCTATTGTTGATGGTGTCAGAATATTTCCCAACAATAAAAAGGGTGGGAATCGTGATCCTCTTAGGCAAACTCCAAGCATTTTTAGGAAGGGCCTGATAAATGCTTAGTTCCAGTTGTGGTGAACAGGCAAGCTGATATTTCCCACTGCTGGTGATGTGTAGGCAGTGATCAACATACCCTTTGAGAAATTGCGGGTCCCAATTTGCAAAAACTTTTTTATGAGAATAATGTTCGAGAGCATCCTGTTTGGAGGGGAATTGCCAGCGACGTCTCTCAGCTGCTCTTGCCATGGGGATGAAATGTGTAAGAGATGCCAATCTCAACCCGCGCATTATCCATAATACATGTTTGGGTAGCATAACAGGATCCAACAAAATGATACGAGAAAACCAGTGGGGACGTTTGATGGCAATAAGCATCGTGACTATTCCACCCGTGGAGTGTCCCATCCCGATCATGGGTCGGGGAAGTGCTTCTTGTTCCAATAGTTCTATAAAATGATCTGCCAGATCGCTCCAATCTCTAATACGCCCATTCCAGCGTGATTGACCATGGCCTGGAAGATCTGGCGCCCAAACTTCATAATCGGAATACAGAGGCTCAAGAAAAGCACCATACAATGCTGCACTATAACTGTTAGCATGTAAAAAGAATACAGTACCACGATTCGCTGTGCCGCGAGAGTTTTTTATAAATTCGCTTGGAAATATTGTGCCCATTGATACAAAATAAGGTGAATGCCAGTCCGGAGAAGGGAAAAGACAAAGGAAAAGGGTCCATGGTCTTATATTAAAACTGCATCAATTTTAGGGTAAATATTTTATAGAGTGGATAATCATGAATAAATTCACAATAATTTGCCGGCATGCCCTAATCAGATTAGGGCTTTCAATTTTAATAGCAATTGCTGTGGTGGGTGAAGAAATACCATGGGATGCTGTCGAGGCCAGTGCCTGGTCATTTGAATTAGCAGGACCACCAGATTCAGCTATTGGGGGAGCTGCTATCGCAGGCTTAATTCAGAACCTCGATCTTGAACAGCGAGAGATTGCTATAAATGCAGAAATAGCCAGGGGAAATATTCCCAACTTTTTAAGAACGTCGGTCCCCATTCAATTTTCCCAGGACATTGGTGACATGAATTTCGCAGTGACTTTTTATGTGATGCCGGATTATCTGGCTCTGGGAACAGATGCTGACTACTTCCTGATGCCCATGACTCCAATTCTCGCTCAGGGCATTCTGGATAGAATAGGGGGTGTCTTTCCGACTCGAAAAATGGTAAACCTCATCTGGGAAGCCGCGGAGCTGAAATTGGAACCTGCTCCGATTGAACCTAGTGCCGCTATGGTGACGATGGTCGTTTTTGCCCAGCACAATAAAATCGTTCATTATTATCGAGATACATTTCTTGATGCTTTTCCTTTGGGGGCATTGGTGAGTGGACATAAGAAGGATGTCATACTATCAAATAGTATATCCAAAAATCCAAATAAAGTGGTGATATATGGTTGGCATCAGACCAATGCTGAAATAATTCAACCCCTATTCAGTGGTCATGTGAATTGGTATGCGGATTATAGTCATGGTATTCGACCCGTTCTAGCCCGATGCATGGTGAATGATAGCATCATGGATATTAGGGAAGTCCTGAATGATCCACTGCTATACCAGCTCCTCAGTGATGAATCAGGACCCATGGAAGTGACCAGATATGATACCTCAAGTTCGTATTATCCCCAGAATTAACCATACACCTGCCAAATAGACCCTTTAACGAATTAAACAACCGCATCTGTCATTCAGATGACAGTGTACCCCCACATTAATAGTAAATTACGATTGCCAGATAATTAAGTACGCGGCTGCGGAATGCTGATACGCATCGGCGGTATTTTATAAAGAGGTGATAGAATACTGGAAAATTTCCATCCGCAGCCGTAACTATTTCAACCCTCTTTTTTTGCCCTCATTCTGGAAGTTGGAAACGATAAATTCGATGGCCGAACCGACATATGTTTTCCAAAAAAGATGTGTATGGGCACCGGCTTCTTCCTGAAATGTTACCGAATACCCCTTTTGATCCATTTGGATATTCAGCGCTTGGTTTTCCTCGTAGGTAAAATCATCCCGACCACAAATGTGTAGAAAAGCAGGACCATGAGCTGGAGATACTTTTTTTGTAAGATGTAAAGGATTGTTGGATTCCCATATCAGTGAGTTTTCGGGGTAAGACCCGAGCGCTTTCTTGAGGCCAAATTTTTCAGAACGACGAGTGATATCCATTACTCCGCTCAAGCTGGCAGCAGCGGCATAATCATCGGGATACTTCAGGGCCTGGAGAAAGGCGCCAAAACCGCCCATACTGAGTCCCATTATTCCGTGCTGGGAGGCGTTTGGAGAACCATTGAAACGCACCACGATCCAAATCGTGATTTCCTCATGCAAATGTGTGTCGTAATTACTGCCATCAAGCAGCTTGGAGTCCAGCCACCACCCATCATAACCACCATTGGGAAGGACTAACAGGATGTTGTGCCTGTCACTTAAGCCCTGGAGGTCAGCATCGTCTTCCCATTGGGTTTCATCTCCGCTCCAGCCATGAAGCATAACAATAAAGGGATATCCGCCCTTTTTATTAATATCGAAACTGCTGGGGGTTGCAACAATGACTCGGTTACTGTCAGATAATGCAACGGATGGAACTTTTAAATGATGGATTTTAGCGTAGTTGATACCGTGCAAAATGCAAAATATCAGGCTAATCTTGAATCCACTGAATATTCTAGACTTGTGAATCATGGGTAAGAATATGATAATTTGAACTCATCTGTCAAAGCAGATATGTAGTTTAGTAGTGGATTTATTAAGCTATTCCGCTCAATTTCAGTTTCATCTACGCGCTTCCGGTTTAAACTGCGTTCACGAAAATTAATTTGCGAAGGAATCCAAATGAATAAAATGAACAGGAATCGTCTACTATGGCTATGTTTCAATATCATTGCCTTATCAGTGATAGCCATCCTAAACCTCTGATAGTGCTGGCGCTTACCGCAGCACCAATTTATCTATTGAATCTCTGGTTTATTTTACCCTTAGCTAACACCCCGCTCTTTTTCAATAATTATCTGGGTGATTTTTTAGCTTTGCCAATTTATCTACCTGTATCCTTGTATTTGGCTGCGCAGTTGAAAATTGTGCCAAACCTGTATCGTCTGCATTGGATCCATGTACTGGGAACTATTATCCTGTTTAGCGTTATTTTTGAAGGGCTGGTACCTGTATTCGATACAAGATCAACCAGGGACCCTTTCGACTTAATCGCGTACTTTGCCGGTGGAATTCTAGTATATTTCACTCAGACAATCTTTTTGCCTGCAAGGCGACATGATGAGTACCCAGAAATGAATAAATTTTGATAACTCATCGCTTAACCCGTAACCTGGAGTAATTAAATGCGACCCTATCTATTAGCAGAGAGTAACTGGAAGCAGATTAGAGAAGCTGAAATCGATCTAGTGATTCTTCCCTGGGGTGCCACAGAAGCTCACAATTTCCACCTACCTTATGCCAGCGATATTATAGAATCAGATCATCTGGCCGCTGAAGCTGCTCGTCTGGCGCATGAACAGGGCGCTCGAGTTATGGTGCTGCCAACGATCCCATTTGGTGTTAATACGGGACAGAGGGATATCAGGCTGGATATAAATTTAAATCCCAGCACACTCATGGCAATTGTAAGAGATATCTTGGATACTTTGAATCGACAGGGTATTCGCAAATTTTTAATTTTCAACTCTCACGGCGGGAATGACTTTAAACCAATTCTGCGAGAGTTGGGTGTGAAATATCCTGATATGTTGCTGGCGTATACCAATTGGTACACTGCTCTGAATAAAAGCAAGTACTTTGAGCATGCTGGTGACCATGCTGATGAAATGGAAACATCGCTTCTGCTTCTCTTAAGACCAGATCTTGTAAGACCATTATCTGAGGCCGGTTCTGGAGCGGAAAATAAAATTAAGATTAAAGGGATTCGAGACGGCTGGGCCTGGACAGAACGGCAATGGTCTCTGGCCACAGAAGACACAGGGGTTGGCGATCCGCGGTTGGCTTCTGCTGAAAAAGGTGAAGCCTATTTCAAAGACCTAACCCATAAAATGGCGAGTCTATTTATTGAAATCGCTCAAGCTGATCTCTCTGATCTTTATGAATGATACGGGGACTTATCGTCGAAGCTATTCATTTAGGTATAGACCTAGCTGTTGAAAGTCATGATCTCATAATTCAAATATTAATTTTATAGCTTCGGTTTATCGGCTATGCAGAGTTGTCTTGGTACGATAATCGTTTAGAATTGGAAGCAGAATAATCCTTTTGGAGGCGCCGGCCGGCGTGGCTTCCCGGGATGCTAAAACGATCTAAAAGGGAACTTCCTCCTCACCCTCACCCTCACCCTCACCCTCACCCTCAGTAACAGCAACAGCTGCAGGTGTTTTATCATCCTTTCCCTTTTTCCAACCACCTAGCATGGTCAGTTTCTCGGCGACAACCTCAGTCATGAAATGTCGTTTTTCCTCCTTATCATCCCAGGATCGGGTTTGGAGACGACCTTCTATATAGACCAAAGCACCCTTTTTCACATAGTTCTCAGTGAATTCGGCCATTTTGCCAAAGATGACAACACGGTGCCATTCAGTGCTGTCCTGAAATTCACCTTTCGTGTCTTTTCGGGCTTCGGTTGTTGCCAGGCTTATATTGGCGATGGCCATGCCTTTGGTTGTGAAGCGCACATCAGCGTCGCTTCCTGTGCGACCAACTAATAGCACTTTGTTCACGCTATTGCGTTGCATAATACCTCCTTTTGTAGGTTTTGATTAGACGTATTATATCTACAGAATTGACAAAACACAAGAGAAAAAACGAATATTCTTTTATATAATTAAATATATCGTATACATTTTTTGTAAACCACTATTCAAAACATAGATGTCGAACAATGAAGAGCCCCTGTCCAATGCCTGGAGCTATGCTCACACCATTCAAAAATGTAAAAGCTTTTTGTTACACCCGGGAAAAAATTAACATAAGCGCTCAATAATGAACAGACCCACCCGTTTGGTTTGAAAACTCAAAAAAATTAGGGGAAACCCAAAATTAAGGTAGACAGATAGTGATTGCAGTTATTATGGCAGGAGGTGTCGGTTCACGGTTTTGGCCGCGCAGCAGAGTTGAACGACCCAAACAGTTGCTGGATATTGTTTCAGATCAATCTATGCTACGAGTGACCTATGACAGGTTAAGTAAAATTACAGAGCAACACAAAATTTACATTGTTGCCGGACCAAATTTAAAAGAAGCACTCCAGAAAGAGCTGCCTGAGATGCCCGATTCGAATCTGATTGTTGAGCCAAGTGGCAAAAACACAGCTCCAGCAATCGGCTTAGTGGCAGCCTTATTGAAGCGAGACGAGGCTGATGATGTGATTGGTGTTTTTCCTGCAGATCATCTCATTACAGACCTTGATACCTTCAGAGATAATGTCCAGGTGGGGATTGAATTTGCAAAAGCTGAAGATGCGCTTATCACTTTTGGGATCGAACCCTCCAGAGCTGCTACTGGATATGGCTATATCAAATTTGATCACTCGCAGGCATCCCATGCTAATCAGATCTTCAAGGTGGAAAGATTCACAGAAAAACCTGATTTGGAATCGGCCAGGAACATGGTCTCAAGCGGTGATTATTTGTGGAATGGCGGAATGTTCATATGGCGCATATCAAGTATACTAAAAGCTTTAAAAATTCATTTACCGGAGATGTATTCAAAGTTGGAAATTATTCGAGCCGCAGTAGGTCGTGATGATTGCCAGGAAATTATGGAACAAGCCTGGTCAGAAATTGAAGGTGAATCGATTGATTATGGAGTTCTGGAAAAAGCCTCCAATGTGTATGTGATTAAAGGCATGTTTGATTGGAACGATGTGGGGTCCTGGGATGCTTTATATGAGATCGAGGATAAAGATGAATCTGGAAACATACTTGAAGGAAACATCCAGGCCTTTAATACTGAGAACAGTCTGATCCATTCCAAAGATCTTCGCATAGCAGCAGTCGGCGTAAAAAATATGATTATTATTAAATCAGGGAACGCCATTCTGATAATTAACCGAAATGAGTCTGAACAGGTGAAGGAAGTCGTGGCCAGACTTAAAAAGGATGCTGAATTTGAATATTTGTAATCAGGATTTATCAATAGAAAAGCTGAAAACATAAAGAAAACGAAAATAATTTAGCGAGGAGCATAATTTGAGTAATAATCTGGTCCCAGCCCACGGTGGCGTGCTTAAACCCCTGCTTATCAATAACGAAACTGAGAGAGAGCAGGCGATTCGCTCGGCGTCCGAATTGATCTCTGTTAAACTATCCTCAAAAGAAGAGTCGGATTTAATCATGCTTGCCACGGGAGCTTTTAGTCCCTTGGACGGTTTTTTGGGGCAGGCTGATTATGAGGGTGTGGTGAAAGAGATGCGGCTGTCCAACGGTCTACTATGGCCCATTCCCATAACTTTAGCGGTATCAGAGTCCATTGCCAATTCAATTAAAACGGGTACACGCATTGCTCTGATTGCTTCTGAAAATGACTCAGTTTTGGCAAGCATGCTGGTGAATGAAAAATTCAGCTATGATAAGAAAATTGAAGCCCAAAATGTATATTGCACAACAGATAGCGACCATCCGGGAGTAGATAAAATCTTTTCACAAGGGAGTATTTATCTAGGAGGACCTGTAGAAGTTTTTAGCGAAGGCGAGTATCCTGAAATCTATGAGGAATTTGCCCGACCAGCTGAAACCAGAGCGCTTTTTGAGGAAAAAGGTTGGAGTACCGTTGCTGCTTTTCAAACTCGAAATCCTATTCATCGATCACATGAATATCTGACCAAAGTAGCACTGGAAGTTTGTGATGGTGTTCTTATACACCCCGTTGTTGGGAAACTAAAAACAGGAGATATCCCGGCCGATATAAGGATGAAGTGCTACCGGGCGATCCTGGATAACTACTACAGGCCCGAGAATACCGTTTTAAAAGTATATCCCATGGAAATGCGCTATGGCGGTCCACGTGAAGCCATCCTGCATGCCATAATAAGACAGAATTTTGGTTGTAGTCATATGATCATTGGACGTGACCACGCCGGGGTCGGTGATTACTATGGTCCGTTTGATGCCCAGCAGATTTTTGATAAATTGGAGCCCGGGGATTTGCATTTGAAGCCATTAAAGCTGGATTGGACATTCTGGTGCAATAAATGTGAAGCTGTCGTTTCTACCAAAACATGTCCCCATGGAAAAGAAGAACATTTGATGATTAGTGGTACAAAACTGCGAGATATGCTTGCCAATGGTGAGAGACCCCCCGTGGAATTTAGTAGACCCGAAGTTATCGATATTCTGATTGATTATTACAGCAGTCTGGAGTAAGTCGAATTTAAATATGGAAAACGAGGCTACTTTTTATTGCACAATATGGATTTTATTACCATTCCAAAGCTAATAATTGGATTAAAATCTCGTGCTCGCGACCGTTCAATTAACAGAAGCATTTTATGATACTGATTGTCAATGGTGAACGCATCTTTGAAGAAACAATTCAAGCTGAAGTCAGTCGGCTGAAACCACATTATCAATCCAAATTTCAAGACCAGGACAAATCTGAAGCTCAAAAACAATTAGCAGATTGGGCCAAAGAGAATGCAATAGAGAGCGTTCTCCTCAAACAATCTGCACGCAACGACCCGCGTGAAATCCCTAACCAGATGATTGATCAATCATTTCAGGCGCTGATTGAAGAACACGGAGGAGTCGAAAAATTACATAAGCACACTGGCCTTTCTTCTGCAGACGACCCTTCCATCAGGGATGAGATAGAACAGAAATTACGGCTTGAACGAATGATATCTGATTTACATGGGAAAGTTGAATTACCTCTAGAGCAAGATGCCTGGATTTTCTATACAGATAATCCAGATCAATTTATGCTACAAGAGGTGGTTCCCGCCGGCCATATCAAAAAAGGATCTGATATTCATTCAATTCAGAAAATCGATTTTGATGAAGTTAAGCAACAGGTTCTGGATAAGCTGACTGAGGATAAAAAAAACGAGAGGATCGAACTTTATGTAGACCAGCTGAAGCAAGCAGCTCGTATCAATTATATTGAGGATGACAGTCAGTATAAAAAGGCACTTTCATCCATCCTGGTAAAACCAGCTGGACCTGATTGCAATCTGGATTGTGATTATTGTTTCTATCTTGAAAAAGCAGAGTTATTCAAAGAGACACCAACACATAGGATGGACGTAAAGACCCTCGAGCTTATGATCCGCCAAACTTTACAACAGACCACTGGCAGTATCTCTTTTGGCTGGCAGGGAGGGGAACCGACCCTCATGGGGCTCTCCTTTTTCCGTAATGCAGTTGAGTTTCAGCGTCGCTATGGTCAGGGTCGTTCAGTTGGAAACGGACTTCAAACCAATGGCCTATTGATTAATAAAGAATGGACTCAATTTTTAAATGAATACAATTTCCTGGTTGGGCTGTCTCTGGACGGACCAGAACATATACATGATCGGTACCGGACATTTAGCAATGGGAAACCCAGTTGGAAAAAAATTGTTACCAGCGCAAAGATAATGCTGGAAGCCGGAGTGGCTGTAAATGTATTGACCACTGTAAATGATTATTCAGTCCAGTTCCCAGAGGAGATTTATAGCTTTCACAAATCTCTTGGTTTTGAATATATGCAATTTATCCCTCTGGTGGAGACCGATGTCAATCATCCGGAGCGAGCCGCCTCTTATTCGGTTGATCAAGTGGCATATGGGAGTTTTCTATGTGCACTTTTCGATTTATGGCAGGCAGATTTCGTGGATGGTCTTGCAACGACATCAATCCGGCATTTTGATTCTGTTTTCCATACTTATGTTGGTCTTGAGGCTCCGGAATGCACGCTATTAAGCGAATGTGGAAATTATGTCGTCGTCGAACATAATGCTGAAGTGTATTCCTGTGATTTCTTTGTTGAGCCGACATGGAAACTTGGAAATCTAAATCATGATGATCTCATACTTATGCTAAATTCTGATACCCAAAAAAAGTTTGGAGAATTAAAAAGTGATTTACCTGAGGAATGTCAGAAATGCCAATGGCAGCGGCACTGTTACGGAGGGTGTACAAAAGATCGCATTAAGGACCCTCGCGACAAGGGTTTCAGCCATTTCTGTGAAAGCTATAAAATGTTTTTCCAGCATGCAGACCCCCGCCTACAAGAGTTAGCTGAAGCCTGGCGAAAGATCCAGGCACAGCCAAGATAAAAGAAAAGCATATCCTCCATTCTACAATTTTAACCCCTCCTGACCTGTAAATAATAATTCACTCCCCCGGGTATTAAAATATTCCTAATTAGATCAGCCGTTGCCCATATTAATAAAATCAGAACTTGATGAATTAATCCAGTTTAGTGATTTATTGTTTTCTGGCGTTTTATTTGAACTAAAACAGCACCGATTGAAGCGATGACCATCCCCATACCTTCCTGTGTCGTAATTTTTTCGTCAATAAAAAACCAGGCTAGAATGGCGATTTGGATCAACATAGTGCCATTGATAATGCTTGATTCCATGGCTTTCAATGATCGTAGTGTATGATTCCAGAGGGTAAATGCGAATGCTGTATTTACTACAGCAAGGATAAATAGAAAGCCCCAGTTTTTCTGACTAATAGTTGGAATACCATTTAGAGCAATTCCCAGTATCAGAAGCAGCCCGGCACCAATTCCCATACTGATTGCTGTAATAACCAGGGGACTAATGTCTCTGCTGCGATTCATTTTGCGACCCAGGATGGCTGACATCGAATTTGCCAGAACACCAACCCCCATTACTGCCAGACCCAACCCCTGGTTCCCTGCAAAAGAAATGGGGAAGAAATAGAAAAAAATTCCCAGAATGAAGAGGATTGCTCCAGCCCATTGCATGCGACTGGGAATCTCGTTCAGGAGAAAAATACCCATTACGGCGACGATCAAAGGGGTGAAATTGAGCATCAGACTAACACTAACAGCAGGCAATAAAGATAGTCCCAAAAATTGAGTCCCCTGGGTGAGGGTATAGAAAATGAAACCCAATAAAATGAGTTTCTTCCATTGGCCCGAATTTAGAGATTTGATCTCAGCGGCATATTTTTTTTTGAGAATAAATGGGATAAAGCAGAGGAAAGCCAGAGTGTAGCGTAATCCGGCATAGGTCACCGGGTGAATCTCAGCCAACCCCCATTTGATAATAATAAATGAAGTTGACCACAGGAAGGTCACTAGAAGCGCCTGCAAAATAGGGATAATATGTATCAATCTATTTGATGTCATTTTGATCAACCAAACGGGTATAACTGTGTTTTATGTTGGAAGTATGATATCCGTTTGGAGCGAATATAGTTTTAGAAGATCAGCTGTCTAGAATTCATATAGCTGGAACGAGTCGCGTTTTAATGCTTTAGCATCGGTTCCATCCCTCCAGGCCAGCTGATCCTATGCATGAATTCCGTGAAAACATAAATTGTGTCGAAATGTCTAGTTAGTAATCCACAAGTCTAATACATATGTAAAATAAACTTTCCATTATGTATAGTTTATTGTATATTGCTGTATGCGACCCAAGTATGATATCAAAAACAATTTGAAACTCTATCGTCTGAAGGCAGGCGTTCTGACCCAGGAGCAATTGGCAGAAAAAGTGGGTACCACCCGCCAAACCATTCTCTCAATTGA
>JABMPR010000240.1 GCA_013202895.1 bacterium
CAACGAGGCTTTCTCAGTAGTTACCATGGTGGCCATGGATGAACTCAATATTCCACATACCAAAGTCAATGTAAATGGTGGTGCAGTTTCCCTGGGACACCCAATTGGTGCATCTGGGGCACGTATCCTGACAACTTTACTCCATGCCATGGAAGCCAGAGAAGCCCATTTCGGGCTGGCCACATTATGTATTGGAGGCGGTGAGGCTTCTGCAATGATCGTGGAGCGTATTGGGGGTAATAGCCATGACGATTAAAACAGTGGGTGTGATTGGTTCAGGTACCATGGGAAATGGAATCGCCCATGTATTCGCGCAAACTGGGTATCAGGTCATACTGGTTGATATTGATCAAAAATTTTTGGACAAAGGCTTGGCCACCATTGGAAAAAATCTGGATCGTCAGGTAGCTAAAGGGAAGATCACAGAAGAGGTAAAGATCACAACATTGAGTCGTCTTACCCCAACTACAAATTTAAATGACCTAGCTAATTGTGATTTTGTTGTCGAAGCAGCTACCGAGAATAAGGATATCAAATTCCAACTCTTTAAAGATCTGGATGCCATTGTTAAGCCTGAGGTCATTCTTAGTACAAATACATCTTCTATTTCAATCACCGAAGTGGCCGCTCAAACGAATCGACCTGATAAGGTGATCGGGATGCATTTTATGAATCCCGTGCCGGTCATGAAATTGGTGGAGATCATCAAAGGACATGCTTGCAGTGATGCAACGGTAGCGACTACAATTGAATTGACTAAAGCATTGTCAAAAGTACCCGTCGAAGCGAATGATTATCCCGGCTTCGTTGCCAACAGGATCATTATGCCCATGATCAATGAGGCGATTTTCGCATTAATGGAAGGCGTAGCAACCAAAGAAGCCATTGATGAGATCATGCATCTTGGTCTGGCACACCCCATGGGACCCCTAGCACTGGCTGATCTAATCGGTTTGGATGTATGTCTTTCCATACTTGAAGTCCTGCATAGTGGTTTGGGAGATCCCAAATATCGTCCCTGCCCACTATTGAAGCGCATGGTGGCTGCCGGCGAGTTGGGTCGCAAAACGGGGAAAGGATTCTATTCCTACCAAACCAATTGAAAATAATAAGAAAACAGGCAAAATATGAATTTTGAACTCACTGATGAACAGAAGATGGTCCGAGAGACTATCAGAGATTTTTCCGAAAGCGAGATCAAACCAGGGGTTATGGAACGTGATGAAAAGGCGGAATTTCCGACCGAGATCATCAAGAAATTAGGCGAATTAGGCTTTCTGGGAATGCTGGTTCCCGAACAATATGGCGGCACCGAAATGGATACAGTCAGTCATGTCATCGCCCTGGAAGAAATTGCCAGGGTCGACGCCTCAACCTGTGTCATTATGTCTGTAAATAACTCACTCTTTTCAAATCCCATATTAAAATTTGGATCTGAATTCCTCAAAAATAAATATCTACCTTTAACATCCAGCGGTGAAAAATTGGGTGCTTATTCTTTAAGTGAACCTCAATCTGGATCAGATGCAAAAGCAATGTTGACCACTGCCACCAAAGATGGGGATGCCTACATCCTGAATGGTGTCAAAAACTGGGTTACTAGCGGCATCAGTTCTGATTTTGTAATCGTTTTTGCTAAAACGGATAGGGAAGCGGGTCATCGTGGCATTTCTGCCTTTGTCGTTGAAAAGGGACTTGCGGGTTTTACGACTGGAAAAAAAGAGGATAAGCTGGGGATTCGAGGCTCGGATACCAGTGAATTAATATTCGAGAATTGCCGGGTTCCTGCTGAGAATCTTATCGGTGAAGAGGGGCAGGGATTCAAAATAGCACTGGCTACGCTGGATGTTGGTCGCATTGGAATTGCGGCACAAGCATTGGGGATAGCTCAAGGAGCACTGGAAAGATCTATCAAATATGCCAACGAGCGTCAGCAATTTGGCAAACCTATCGGCAGGTTTCAGGGAATTGGGTTTAAACTGGCTGATATGGCAACCCGAGTCGATGCCAGCCGCCTGTTGGTTTATCGTGCGGCCTGGTTAAAAGATCAAGGAAAAACAATAGGTGAAAAAGCCTCAATGGCAAAGGTCTTTGCCGCTGATACTGCCATGTATGTGGCAACGGAGGCTGTTCAAATTCATGGGGGTTATGGGTTTATTCGTGAGTTTGAAGTTGAGCGCATGATGCGCGATGCCAAAATCACTCAGATTTATGAGGGGACATGCGAGATACAGAGGCTGGTCATTAGTCGTCATCTTTTGGCAGAATAATAATTTAGAGAATTTATTAAGGAGAGTTGAGATATGGGCTTTTTTGATGCACCCGCACTAAATCATCATGAACAGGTTGTCTTTGGTCATGATGTTGAGACTGGATTAAAGGCGATTATCGCTATCCACGATACAAGTATGGGACCTGCGCTGGGTGGCTGCAGGGTATGGAATTATAAAACTGAAGATGAAGCCGTGCGTGATGTGCTTAGACTTTCAGAGGGGATGACCTATAAATCAGCATTGGCCGGTCTTAATCTTGGTGGTGGAAAATCTGTAATCATGGGTCGCGTCAGAGATATTGGTAATGAAGCTGCTTTTCGTGCTTTCGGACGACTTGTTGATAGTCTCGGAGGTCGCTATGTGACAGCAGAGGATGTGAATACCACACCTCAGATGATGGAGTGGGTGCATGAGGAAACGGATTATGTTGCTGGTCTCAGTCCTGAAATGGGTGGTTCCGGAGACCCCTCACCTTTCACAGCCTGGGGAACTTTTGTAGGCATAAAATCGGCCGCAAACAAGGCCTATGGTTCTGATAGTCTGGAAGGTAAAACAGTAGCAGTACAGGGTTTGGGCCATGTGGGATTATATCTTGTTGAACATCTCTCAAAAGCTGGTGCTAAGGTAATTGTCACGGATATCAAAGAAGAACGCATCAAGGAGATGCTCAAGATAAAAAATGTATCCGCCGTTGCACCGGATGATATATATGATGTTGAGATGGATATTTTTGCACCTTGCGCCCTGGGTTCAGTGGTCAATGATGAGACCATTGATCGACTCAAATGTCAGATCATAGCCGGCGCTGCCAATAACGTATTATCAGATTATGATAAACATGGCAAAATCCTTTTGAAACGTGGTGTTCTCTACGCTCCTGATTATGCTATCAATGCTGGTGGTGTCATCAATGTCTATGGTGAGTTTGAAGGATATAATGAAAAGCGATCCTATTCAAGAGTAAATCATATCTATGAGATTCTCCAACAAATATTCACACGGTCTGCAGACGAGAATATTCCTACCATGGATGCTGCAGATGCCATTGCGGAAGAGCGTATTCGGAAGATCGGACGATTAAAACAGATGCATCGTTCAGGGAAGCGCTTGTTCTCCAAGATCTAAGCCAAAGACAGGAAGGATCAGGAGCAACCTAATGCAAGAAAGACGCCGAGCACGGGAATTCGTTGTACAGGTCTCATATGCTCATGAGATACAGGATGATGACCTGGATCAAACCTTTGACCTCTTGGCAGAAAACAGCGATTTATCTTCGGATCTGTTGGCTTTCGCGCGTGAATTGGTGAATGGTATTGTGGCTCATCGTAAGGAATTTGATGAGCTGATCGCCAGTAAATCCCGCAATTGGGATCTGACTCGAATTGCCCTCATTGATCGCTTAATCTTGCGCATGGCTTTGACTGAATTTTTCTATTTTGAGGATATTCCACCAAAAGTATCAATATCAGAAGCCATTGAGATAGCAAAAGTGTTCAGTACGGATGAGAGCAGCAGTTTTGTGAATGGAATTCTTGACGCAGTTCTCAATGAATCACTAGCCAATGGAACAATCAGCATGATCTAGTGCTGAAAAAGAACTCTTTATTGGGAAAAGGTGAGGAAGATTTAGGGAAGACCTTATGTTGTTCTCACCTTTTTCTTTGAGTTAGTGGAAATATCAGTATTGAGCTGCCAATAGAAATGCCCCAGCCTGTACAAGACAGACCGGGGCGAGGGTGTGGAAAGACTTAATGATGTTAAAACACTGAGTCTCCGTATAACCCTATTTATCCTCTATGGCTTTATTGCATTCTAAATATTGGCGTAAATGCAGGTATAGGGAATCATAAAAGCCAGGATCACTATGGCAATGATGCACAATATTCGCAGTATTTTATTTGCCATTTCACCTTCCAGTCCAATTAGAACGCTGTGAAATCCTTTTGACCTTCTCGCTTTTCGCCTGGTTTGATGCATTATGCCAATTTATTGCAGGTAAATCATCTTGATCGTCTGGTCAAAATCCCCAGCTTGCAACCTGGCGAAATACATTCCAGACAGAACTGGATTCCCTGAGTCATCCACACCATTCCACATCATTTTGTAAGTACCTGGCTTCTGATAATCGCTTAATAATGATTTGATCTGGCGACCGTTTATATCATAGATGACCAAGCTGGTCTCTGAAGACTCTGAAAGCGTATAAGTGATTGTCGTTGTTGGATTAAAAGGATTAGGGAAATTCGGATAGAGTGTAAATCCAGAAGTGGGGGTAGCGAAGTCAGCTATCCCAACAACACCAACTGTGTCCCAGCTAGCTGTGATACCATATGCCACGCCATTTAGTACTTCAGTTTGTCCCCAGTATAGGAAATTGAAGGACTCGACAGATGATGCACACTCTACTCCAATATACCATAATCCAGCTGTTTCAGTTGGAAGTGACAGCACATGTTCAGACCCTTCAGCACTACTCATATATAGGGCTGTATTTTCAAAGGCGAAATCATTTGGGTCAGCATAAAGATTGAATTCGAAGCCTGCTTCAGCATTCAGTTCTATTCTCAAACTATCGGCTTCTGGCGGTACGGAAATCGTGAAGTGGTGATACTGTTTATCACCGATCCGTGTAAACTCAGGTAGATTATCCTCAGTATATAGATCCATCGATCGGGATTCTCCACTGATGAGCTCGCCTTTTATCCGGGGAGCACCGGTTCCGTCCAGGGCATATAAGAGGATGGCCTGCATTAGATTGAGGATTTCACCTCCATCGCCAGACTCAGGATGTGATCCTGTGACCACTATCCGACCCTGTTCATGACCAGGTTTATAAGCCCATGTACTGGCCTGTTCATGCATATCCATGGAAGGAAAATCATATCTTAATAATACTTCAGATCGGGGAGGATAGTCGATATCCTCATTGGCAAAACAGCCGCCATTGTGTCGAACGTTATCGATGTAATAATCGCCTCCAAAATCAAAGTAATTTAGCAGAGCAGAACTTTCCGGGATAAAGTGACCGGTATAGGAATCTAACAGGCCGGTTGGAATGGTTCTACCAGGCCAGATATGGTAGTAATAGGGATGCGAGCCGGTCTCCTGGTAGTGGAGGCTGGCAATAAAGGCACCTGCACAAGACCCAGTGTAGCTGCCCCCCTCATTATAGAATGCTCTTACACGATTTCTACCCGTTTCGCCTAAAGATTCTCCATGATTTCCAGCTGTACCGCCATTTGTATAAATCAGCCGGAAGCGTGGAGCACCATCCGGGTAAAGCAGATGACCATTAGAGTCAAAATCATTACTCACCATGACCTCATTCTGGACACTGGAATCTGCAGTATACAGATATTCAACTAACAACCCCAGATTCTCAGCCGCTTCCAAATTGGTACTGGATGTGAGATGAGCACCCCCATCACTGAAAATATCCTTGAAAAATCCAGGTGTTTGGGCAAGAATTGCTTTAAGGCCAAAAACAAAAACGAAGATGAGACATATCATCATTCTAAATAAATGAATCATAAGATAAATCCCCCGTCATGGCCCCGGCTGTGCAAACATTCACCGGGGCCATTAACTCGTTAGCGTTATTTAAGGAGGCTAAACTTTCTGGTCGAACGTGTGTCCGAACCATTTGCATCTCTAAAATTCAATTGGTATAGATATATTCCTGATTCAATTGAATTACCCTGGGCATCCACAGCATTCCATTCCAGTGAATGATATCCAGCAGCTTTTTCACTACTTATTAGCGTATTTACTTCCCTTCCTGACAGATCATAGATCTTCAGGCTTACCCAACCATCAACAGGTAGATCATAGTTAATCGTAGTCGATGGATTAAAGGGGTTGGGATAATTTTGATGTAAACCAAAGACTTCAGGCAAAATATCTGATTCAGGATCAAGGGCTACCGGATCAGAGCAGGCAACATCCCATGCCCCCATATTGACACCATCCAGTCCGCTACCAGCGCATGGTGAATATTCTGCAAGGGTGAATACCGCTGATTCAGGATCACAGAAGAGGGGATAGTCTTCAAATTCTGCTCCAATATTTGATGCTTCGTCCCAGTTCAATGTCCCATTTCCCAAACCAATACCCCATTGACCGTTCTGGACATCCGAATAAGAGATAGTGATTGTATTGGGATCGAATTCCTCATCATCGTACAAAAGAATTTCGTCGGGCCAATTACCCCAAAAAATAGAATTGGTAATCACTGGGTTGCTGTTATGATTCACAGTCAATCCACCACCGCTCGTACCACAAGAGTTATTGGTTACTGTGAAATGATCAAGCGTAACATTAGCTCTGTTATGGAGAAAAATGCCACCAGCGTAAAACGCTGCATAATTATTATGCACGGTAATTCTTTCTAAACTGGGATGAGCAAGGTCACCGACAAACATTCCACCAGCTGTAGTTGTTGCCTGATTTCCAAATATTTCAATATCTGCCAAGGTTGGGTTTGCGTATACAATAGCAATTCCACCCGCCCAATCAGCGTCGTTATTTGAAATCACTATGTTTTGCAGGCTTGGATTGGATCCCATGGAGATACATATACCACCACCAATTGGATCGGTACCTGAATCCACCACATTACCAGTTATTACAAGATTTTTGAGAGTAGGCGAAGAACCATCTCTTACCAATATCCCACCACCAATTCTCTCTTCACCATTCCACCAGCCATTACCATTGGTGATAGTAAAACCATCGAGAACCGCCCCAAGCCCTTCTTCAGAGATGAACATGACTGTACTACCATTCATATCTCCATCTATGATGGTCACGTCTGGACCGGATTCCGATCTTACTTTTATATCATTTCCATTGAAATCAATGTTTTCAACATAAGTTCCTGCACTGACCACCACAGTATCTGCTTCGGTGGCCGCATCAATGGCAGCCTGAATCGTGGCATAATCTCCTGGAACCATAATGATCTGGGGACCAAAATTTGTTTCACAGGAACCCATATCCGGTGCAAGTCCGTAATATTCATCTTCAGACATATCTACATAAGTAACCCCGTGATATGCAAAATATGCCACACCAGCATCGATACAGGGGGACTCTGGTTCAATGCAGAGTCCATCGAGTAGCGGATCTGATTCAATATTGCCCGCCAGCCATTCAATGGTACCTAGACCTGGATCAATTCCAGCTTCACCATCTTGAATATCTGAATAGGCAACCATCAGTTCATCTGGCTGATAGGCCGGGTCATTATTGAGTATAAGTTGATCTGGAAGGTTTCCCCAGAAAATGGAGTTGATAACCATCACAGCACTACCATGATTTAATATCATTCCTCCACCACCACTGGGACTTGTATTTTGCGTAAATGTAGTCTTATTAAAAGTTGGATTTGAATGATCATGAATAAAGGCACCACCACCGTAATAAACTGCTGTATTACTATATACATTTACGCTTTCGAATACAGGATTTGATTCAACTCCCACATAGATCCCACCCCCTGTTATTGAAGCGTGATTATCGTATATATCCACATTTCTAAAAGTAGGGTTTGATTCCCGCACGGCTACTCCACCACCCCAGGCAGAATTATTGCCACGAATGACTATATTTTCGAGATAGGGATTTGAATTGAGAGCAATGGTGATACCGCCACCACCGGGATCGCCAGCACCCGTAGCATGATTATCTGAAATGATGAGATTTCTAAGAGTAGGGGATGAGTCAAATCTGATGGCAACCCCACCTCCGACATATTCTTCTCCATTGTGCCATCCTGATCCGTTGGTGATTGTGAAACCATCCAGAACTGTATTTTCTGATTGGCCACCATGGAGCATTACTACGCTGCCATTGTTGTTACCATCTATGATGGTCACCTCAGGACCAGATACTGATCTCAGGGTCAGGTTTTTATCACCGAAATCAATATTTTCGACATAGGTACCGGCTTCCACTAAGATGATATCACCATCTTCGGCGGCATCAATCATTTCCTGAATGGTTGCGAAGCTTAAGAGGGGAAACAGAAAACTTAAAATTAGTATTCCCCAAAACTGGACTCTTGACTGTGCTCTCATTTGACTTTCCTCCTGATTAGCATTGTCTCGAATAAATTCAGATTCCACACCCCGTGGTCTGTTAATTCTAAGTTAAATTAGCTAAAGGAGGGATTTTGTCACCCCTACAGAACCTTTACAAATTGATTTTATGCCCCTACAAAACCTTTACAATTGGGTATTGCTGGCATCTCCATTGAGTGAAGTATAGATTCATAAAAACAGATTAACTCCAAAAAGAAGTACAATAAATAATAATTATATTCGTAAAATTATATAAATAACTATTTGGGGGCGTTTGAAAGCCTCCCCTGCAAGCAGAGGCGAGCCAGATTTGTGTCATTTATGGAAAAGTAGGGGTTGCGAATTATGAGGGGCTGTAAATTATAGCTGCGAAAGATACAGATTTAGATTTTCCTCAGGATCCATTTTCATTTTTTTGCGTATGCGGTGTCGATAAATTTCGATGGTGGCGGGTTGTACATTCAGGAGACCGGCAATCTCTTTGGTTAGTAGATTTAAGCGCAATAATGCACATACTTTAATTTCTCGCTGAGATAAATCCTGGTGTTCTTCCCGGAGAATATTATAAAAATCAGTGTGTACTTCTGTAAACCATTTCTCAAATTCTTCCCAATCCTGACCCTTTGTGATCATTGAGGTGAAATAGCGGGTCACCTTGTTTAATTTACCCTTTACTTCAGCTTCTTCCAGAGTCTCAAACTTCTTGATCTCATTTAAAAGGTTGGTCAATATTTCCTGTTTTTCTGTTAAGTGTATTGATTTGGTAACCAGTTCTCGTTTGAGATGATCCATGTGGAGTTGTGTTTTTTCAGTTTCAACACGCTGCCGCTCTTCAATTTCACTTTTTAACTCTTTGGTACGCTCTCGCACAAGTGCTTCAAGTTCTTGACGTTGAGCGATTAGTTTGACGGTCCGCAAGTGAATATAAAAGAGGATGATTCCCAACAATCCCAGGGCTAAAAGGGTATTGAACCACCAGGTCTTCCAATAAGGTGGACTAATGCTGACACCGATAGAAGTCCCCTCCATATTCCAGATGCCATCATTATTTGAACCCCTGACCCGGAAGGTATAGGTCCCTGCTGGTAAATTCATGTACTGCGCAGTGTTTTCAGTTCCAGCATCAATCCAAGCCTCATCGTATCCTTCCATTATGTATTTATACTGATTTTTATAACTTGCGGAATAATTCAATGCCGCGAATTTGAAAGTAATGACTTTATCACTGTGCCTGAGTTGCAGCTCATTTGAGTAACTTATTGAATGATTAAGAATCTTAGGCCCATGATGATCTTCACCAATAGGAACATCCTCATAATTGATTGCCAGACCTGTTAGAAAAATAGGGGGGACATGTGGATTGTTCTTAATGCTATCTGGATGAAATACATTATAACCATCCATTCCCCCAAAATACATCAGTCCATCCTCACTCCTTACGCATGAGCTAAAGTAGAATTCTGATTGCAAACCATCACTAACAGTATAGGCATTTATTAGTCCACTGTCAGGATGAGCTTTCAAAAGTCCCTGATTGGTGCTCAACCACAAATATTTCTTGTCATCCTGGAGGATACCGAATACTGCCAGACTGCTCAATTCTGAATGGAGGTCCAGTGTACTTATGGTCTTACGGTCAGGATCCAGCTTATTCAAGCCGCCACTTCGGGTCCCGATCCAAAGGTTGTTATCCGGATCCTCGTATAGGGCGAGCACATTATTATCAGTTATTGATTGCTCTCCGGATTGAGACACCTTAAAATGAGTAAATGTCTCGCTCTTCCTGTCGAATCGATTCAGACCCTGATCTGCTGTCCCAATCCAGATATACCCGGCTTCATCTTCCAACAGACTGTATATAGAATTACTGCTAATACTATTTGGATTATCAGGTTCATGCCTGAAGTGTGTGAAGGAGTCACTCAGCTTGTCAAATCTATCCAAGCCCTGAGTCTCGGTTCCAATCCAGATTGTTCCATCTCGGGTTTCCAACAGAGCACGAGTTGTTTTGTCGCCAAAGCTGTTTGTGTTAAGATCGTGGTTGCGATAATGTTCAATTTTCCCTATTGGATAATCCAGCTTGTACAAACCACATGAAAAAGTGCCAATCCAAATGCTTTGATCCTTTGCCGGGAGCACCCGTGAAATATAATTCTTGCTCCAATTCACTTTGGTATCATCACTGGTGTAATGAGTAAAAATCCCAGTTGAAGGATTCATGACGCTGGTCCCACCGCCCAGAGTGCCGAACCAGATATTTCCAGATTGATCTTTCGAGATGGAAAATACCATATTTGAATAAAGACTGTTAGGATTGTCAGCTTCCCTGTGATAGTGCTGGAAACGGATTAGATCTGGGTCATATTGATTTATTCCTCCAGATTCCGTTCCCAACCAGAAGATACCTTGATCATCGAAATAGGTCGAATAAATCATATTATCACTCAACGAACTGGGATCATTCTCATCGTGTTGAAATATTTCATAATTGTCCGTCCTCGGGTCGTATTTTACTACACCCTCACTAGAGCCAATCCAGAGTAGACCATTATTGCTTTGAGATATAGATAATATACCTAAGAGTTTTGATATTGATCTCCCATCAACCAACCCAAAAGGAATTATTGTTCCTTCTGATTGATCATATTTAAACAGACCTAGACCAAACTGCCCGATCCACATAACATTCTTAGTCTTATCAACCAGTAAACTGCTCGTCATAATTGATGTACCAACCCATTCGCTCGATACCAGATTAATGTTTAAACTATCCAAAGATAAGGTTAGCAGTGATCCATTCTCAGTTCCAAGCCACAGTGTCCCCCGGGGAATTTCCGCAATGGCAGAAATTCTATTTTGATTGATGGAATTAAGGGTACCTGAATTATAGCGGTAGGTAGTAAATGAATTTGTAAGTTTATCGTATTTATTTAAGCCATTCTCTGTACCGATCCAGATCGATTCTTGTGAATCTTCAAAAATTGATGTGATGAAGTTGCTGCTTATAGAACTTGAATCTTCAGGATCATGTTTAAAGCTAATAAATTTTTCTAGGTGCTTTATGTATTTGCTTACACCCCCATTAGGGGTGCCTATCCAAATATTCCCCTGGCTGTCTTCGCACAATACCTTCACCCAAAAATCAGGGAGACTGCTGGCATCTAATGGATCATGTCTGAAAGCCTTAAATTCCTTACCATCGTAACGGTTTAAACCGAAGCGAGTCCCAAACCACATAAAACCCTCACCATCCTGAAGTATTGCGTAAACCGCATTTTGGGACAAGCCGTCCTCACTGGTTAAGTGATTAAATTTTACGGGATATTCACCAGCAAATAGTGAGATCAGTAGGGAATGAAGGAAACAGAGGCTTAAAATTACTTTCTGCAGAGATGAACAGCAATAGCTGCAAACTGACACACCAGTGCGACGCCCATGCACATATCTAGTCATTTTCCATCCCCATACAGATAAACCATTCTAATTTGTAGCTTTAAACTAATTCTTTCTTATTAAGTGGCAACTGTAAACAGGTTTTATTGGTAGAAGATTCCCTATTACTTCCATCAATATAGATACTTCAGCTCTGCTGAATGGATCGTTTTTAACTATCTTGATGTTCGAATTCAATAAACAGCTTCTCATACACTTTGGTAAAGTTATTTTAGCGCCATGAAAAGCAATATTATTACCAAGATTTTCGGGACCAGTTCCCAACGTGAAACCAAGCTGCTGGAGCCCTTTGTTCTTAAAATCAATGATGAATATGACAAGCTTTCTGAAACTTCACAGGAAGACCTTATTGCAATGACTGAAGCCTGGAAGAATAGTATAAAAGCAGATGTCAGTAAGCATCAACAACAACTTGAAGAAGAAAACCTGGATCATAAAGCAATCCTGGATTCCGTTTATGCATATGAACAGGAATTATTGGAACAACTCCTACCTGAAGCTTTTGCCGCAGTAAAACGTGCTGCAGCCCTGCTCATGGGCCAGACTATAAAAATTACTGGCGTTGACATGCTCTGGGAAATGATACCCTATGATGTTCAGCTTATGGGAGCAGTCGTTTTGCACCAGGGTAAAATATCAGAGATGAAGACTGGGGAGGGCAAGACGCTCGTCGCCACCATGCCTATTTATTTGAATGCGCTGGTGGGAAAAGGGGTACATGTCATTACTGTGAATGATTATCTGGCTGAACGTGATTCCCAGTGGATGGGTGCCCTCTTAAAATTTATGGGTCTCTCTGTGGGTGTTATCCTGAATCAGATGGAACCTGCAACTCGTCAAGAGATGTACAATTGTGATGTGACATATGGAATCAACAGTGAGTTTGGTTTTGACTATCTGCGAGACAATATGTCCATTAGCAAACAAGACCAGGTCCAGCGGGGATATTACTATGCAATAGTTGATGAGGTAGATAGTGTTCTGATAGACGAGGCTCGGACACCCCTGATCATATCTGGAACAGTTGACTCTCCCATTGCTCAGCGCTATACCGATCTGAGACCACTGGTTGATAACCTCATGCGCAAGCAGACTCAGCTAGTGAATACCCTGATGAGTGAGGCAGAGAAAAAGCTGGAAGATCCAAAAACTGAATACGAAGCCGGTGAGTTAATTCTTCAAGCTCGACGTGGTAGCCCAAAACACCGACGTCTACAGAAACTCTATCAGGAACAGGGAATCAAAAAACTCGAACAGCGGATTGAAAATGATTATCTGCGTGACAAACGTATGCCTGAGATTGATGAAGAATTATTTTTCGTTATTGAAGAAAGACAAAACAGTGTTGATCTAACGGAGAAAGGTCGAGATGTCCTGTCCCCGAATGACCCAGATCGCTTTATCATCCCAGATTTGCCGACTTTGCTAAACGATATCGAAAGCAATTCCGAGCTATCAACTCAGGAAATGAATGAGCAGAAGGAAAAACTTTATGCTCTCCATGGAGAGCGATCAGATACCATTCATAACTTGAGCCAATTGCTGAAGGCATATTCTCTTTTTGAAAAAGATGTGGATTATGTGGTTCAGGACGGCAAAGTCATGATTGTTGACGAATTTACTGGCCGAATCATGCACGGTCGACGCTACAGCGATGGACTGCATCAAGCTCTGGAAGCGAAAGAACGGGTCCAGATCGAAAAGGAATCCCAGACTCTGGCGACAATCACCCTTCAGAATTATTTTCGCCTTTATAAAAAACTGGCTGGAATGACTGGTACTGCAATCACTGAAGCTGAAGAGTTTTTCTCAATCTATAAACTGGGAGTAATTGAAGTTCCTACTCATCAGCCTATTATTCGGGCCGATCAGAATGATCAGATATATAAAACGAGACGGGAAAAATTCAACGCGGTTATTGAAGAGATTATTGCATCCCATAAATCGGGTCAGCCTGTTCTGGTTGGCACGATCACCGTCGAAATCTCCGAAACATTGTCACGGATGCTTAAACGACTTAAGATTCCCCATAATGTTCTTAATGCTAAACAGCATGGACGAGAGGCTGAAATTGTAGCGCGGGCTGGTCAGGCTCATTCCGTGACCATCGCCACTAATATGGCCGGACGTGGAACTGATATCAAACTGGGACCGGGAGTTAAGGAACTGGGTGGATTAAAAATTCTGGGAACTGAAAGACATGAATCTCGTCGAATTGACCTGCAACTGCGGGGTCGATCCGGACGACAAGGGGATCCCGGTGCCTCATTATTTTATCTGAGTCTTGAAGATGATCTCATGCGCTTGTTCAGTTCAGACCGTGTCGCCAGTGTAATGGACCGACTCGGTCTTCAAGAAGGTGAAGTCATTGAAGCTGGCATGGTCACCAAAGCGGTGGAGCGCGCTCAGAAAAAAGTAGAGGCGCGTAATTTCAGCATACGTAAGCATCTTTTGGAATATGACAATGTAATGAATCAACAACGTGAGGTTATTTATGATCGGCGTCAGGCAGCTCTGGATGGAGTTGACCTGAAGGAAGAATATCGCGAAGTCATTGAAAATTATGTGGACACTGCCATAGAAAAATTTACCGGTCTTGAAAAGGACATTGAATTATGGGATTGGAGCGGTTTACAGGCCGACCTCGCTGCAACTTCAATGGTTCAACTTCCCGACCAGCCTGCTGCTGATCTGGATCCTGACAAACTCACCGAAATAGTCCAAAAACTGCTGGGGGATTCCTACGAGGAGAAAGCAGAGATTACAGGCAGTGTAGAAAACTTTAAACGTCTCCAGCAATTTGTATATCTCAGGGTCATTGATGAGAAGTGGCGCGAACACCTGTATGAGATGGATCAAATGAAAGAAGGAATCAATCTGAGAGCTGTGGGACAAAAAGATCCACTCATCGAGTATAAAAAGGAAGGTTACCAGCTTTTTGTTAAAATGTTGGATTTAATTGATCATGAAGTTCTGAAATTCTTTTTTCATGCCCGGATCGTGGATGAACGAGAAAACAGAATGAAAAGAGCCCGAAATCTTTCATCGCAACACGCAGAATCGTCCAACATGGGGTTTTTAAATACCCTCCCCAGAGAGAGCTCTGGCGTTGCCGGCGGTCCACCTCAGGGCGGTCCACCTCAAAAAGCAAAACCCATAAAGGTGGAAGAAAAGATCGGTCGAAATGATCCATGTCCCTGTGGAAGTGGTCTAAAATATAAGAAATGCCATGGTAAATAAGGGCTGTCGAGGTGAGGACTAACAATTTCGTTACAGATATGTCACTGACAAATAAGATTTGTATCGACACTCGAAGACATTATTTTTCGACTTGTAAATCGAATAATGAATAGATTGTGATGAGTATCAATATTCCAGAGCAGTCTTCGTATTAGATTGAATGAAAGTGAACCTCGTGCATGTGGAGGGAAATATGCCTAAAAGCTTTATTGTCATCGTCGGCCTCATACTGATTAGTAGTCTGGGTTTTAGTGAAACAGTAGTATCTATTGTTGGAACGTCTGTGGATAATGGAACCCCTTTAGCTGCAGTTCCGATCAATTTGATCAATACTGATGCAGTTGGTGGTCTTCAGTTCAGTGTAAAAGATGTCCCCAATCACCTCGCTTTTGCTGGTGTATACGCTGCTGGACGTACTGCTGCTGAACCATTTGATGATTTTGGTGTTGATGGAATTGAAGGTACCAGTGATTTTGGTGAAGGCGATGGCCTCTACACACCTGGCGAACCGTTTACGGACGTTAACGGAAATTCAGAATGGGATGGCGCCTTTTCCATTGAATTCAATGATAGAGATACTACAGTAAGTGTTTTGATCTTTGATGCAAGTGGCAATAGTATCATTCCAGGTAATGGTCCGATATGCACGATTCTCTTTTCGATTCCAGGTACTGTATCTGATGAGATCACGGATCTTAGATTTAATGATGTGATAGAAGATGATTATGAATTCCTCCTGGGCGTAACAGATCCAGATGGAAATCCCGTGAACACCATTTGGACGAATGGTTTCCTCACTGTGGGCGGTATCGAAGTAACTATCGCATCTGGGGGTGGCGGAACAGCCAATAATTTTTCCGTGCCCATTGGAATAGAAATGGATAACGCAGTTCCTGTAAAAGGAATTCAGTTTAATCTTGTTGATGCGCCAGACTATTTGACCGTTTATTCGGTTCAAGGCGTTGGCCGGGGCGTTGATTTCACCTTTGCTTTCAATGAAGTGGCTGGACAATCGATGGTTCTGGGTGTTAGTTTTGCCGGAGACGAGATTGCTGCAGGAAGCGGTGCTTTTGTTGAGCTCGTTTTCACTATTGATGCTGACGCTCCTTTAGGTGAATTTCCCATAGCCATTTCTCAATTGATTGTTGCTGCGGCAGGTGGTGTACCATTACCCAGCAATGGTGGCGATGGAATGTTCGCAGTAACCACAGGTGTAGATGATCGGGCAGAAGTTCCGACCAAATACGAACTTACCCAAAACTTCCCCAATCCTTTTAATCCCACAACCACAATCGAATACAGTGTACCTGAAGCATCTGATGTCCACGTAGGCATCTTCAATCTTCTTGGACAGGAAGTTCGTACTCTGGCTACGGGAGAGCACCAACCTGGGTTTTACTCTGCCCTCTGGAATGGTTTGGATAATAATGGCATCCGTGTTGAATCAGGTGTTTATCTTTATCGGATGAATAGTAAAGCCGGTTTTAGCGCTACAAAGAAACTGGTTATGCTTAAATAATAATTTAGATTTAAATAAAATTATTGAGCCCCGGTGCATACCGGGGCTTTTTATTGTATCAACTTTTGCACGAATTATCTTCCGACGCTTTTTTTGACTCGACTTCGCTAAACGCGACACTTCATTGCAGGGACGAGTGACATAAAAATTGCAGACGGGCGGTTCACCCGATGCATTTGAGCCGCGGTGGCGGAATTGGTAGACGCGCTAGATTTAGGATCTAGTA
>JABMPR010000241.1 GCA_013202895.1 bacterium
ACCATCAAGAATGCTTCAATGTATTAAAAATGAACCTGGTATTACTTGGATTAGACTAAAAACAACCCTTAAAGATAAATATGGATACAGTGAGACAGGGGGAGGCATTTCCGCATCATTACGGGTATTACTAATTGATGGTTATATATCCATTGAAGGAACAGGAGATAATAAAAGAATATTTCCAAGCCCATCTCTTATAGAAAAACATAAGAATAAGCCTATAAATAAAAATAGTATACATACAAACGATACAGAACTGAACAATATAGAATATATAAATCCAGTTGTAGCCAAATTATTCTCTATCCAAGAAAGACAGCAAGCTTTTGAGGAAATTATTTCGTGGCAGAAGTATAAGGGTGAAAAAAATTATGAAGAAACTATTGGAAAAGTTGGGCATGTAGTAATTTGTCCTCAAATTGAAGGAATTGTTAATCAGCGTGCAATAATGACCCCTTTATAAGAAAAAACAGCGTCGAAAATTGACCCCCTCTGTGTTAACGACTCCATGGAAAACAACCATGGAGGAAATGGAGGATGTTGATTGTGGAAACAATAGCAAAAATTCGGCGGTATTATTTTTCAGAGGGGAAGAAAATCAAAGAGATTAGCAGAGAGTTACGACTGAGTCGCAACACCGTTCGCAAGATTATCCGCAGTGGCGCAACGGAACATAGTTACTCACGAGAAAAGCAGTGTTATCCCAAATTGGGGCCTCATCTTGAGCACCTGGAAAAACTTCTTGAAGATAACCAGAAACGCCCAAAGAAGCGTAGATTAAAAGCCAGAAAGATATATGAGATATTGTCTGGTGCAGGATACCGAGGCAGTTATGACAGTGTGCAGCGTTATGTAAAAAAATGGTTGTCAGCGTATCGCCCGTCAGCGGGACAAGTTTTTATACCTTTGGAATTTCCACCTGGAGATGCCTACCAGTTTGACTGGAGCCATGAGCAGGTAATCCTGGCAGGTAAACTTCAGGCGGTTAAAGTAGCGCATACCCGCCTTTGTCATAGCCGGAAGTTTTATGTTGTCGCCTATCCCCGAGAAAGGCTGGAAATGGTATTTGATGCCCATGTTCGAGCGTTTGAGTTTTTTGGTGGCGCATGCCGACGTGGCATATATGACAATATGTCAACGGTAGTTGACCGTATTTTGCATGGCAAAGAACGAAAGTTCAATAAGCGGTTCATGCAGATGTGCAGTCACTATTTGATAGAACCGGTCGCATGTACACCTGCCGCCGGTTGGGAAAAAGGTCAGGTCGAAAAGCAGGTTCAGGATATTCGTAATTGGTTGTTTTTGCCCCGGCCACGATTTGCAGATATAGCAGAACTAAATGCCTGGTTGGCTGACCGCTGTCAGATTTTAAGTGAAACACGCCGACACCCGACGCAAAAAGATCGCACAATCGAAGAGGTGTTTCAGGAGGAGAAAGAATATCTCGTTGATGCGGGTTCCCCTTTTGATGGGTACCTAGAAAATGAGTGTCGAGTTACCAGTACCAGCCTAGTCCGCTATGACCGCAACTATTACAGTGTCGATTGCCGTTATGCTGGAAAGACAGCTACTGTTCGGGCAACTGCTGATCGTATCCAGGTGATCCGTAACGGTGAAAAAATTGGCGACCATGAACGTCAATTCGAAAGAGACAAGACCGTTTATAATCCATGGCATTACCTGGAGGCTCTTCGACGCAAGCCTGGTGCTTTGAGAAATGGGGCACCGTTCCAGAAGTGGGATCTTCCCCCTTCTCTACAGTTGGTTCAGAAACGTCTCCTTCAACACTTGGGAGGAGACCGGTCCTTTGTTGATATTTTGTGTGCAGCTAATCAATATGGGCTGGTTCTGGTAGAGGAATCATGTCGCAAGGCTCTGTCTCAAGGGACTATACAGGGTGAAGTTATACTGAACCTGATCGCTCGTGCAGCTGACCCGCCTCCTATCCAGTGTGCAATCCCGCCAGAAAAGCTCCAATTAAACGAAGAACCAACAGCTGATTGTGGCCGGTATGATTCGCTCCGTCAAGGAGGTGTGGTATGCGCCGTCATGAGTTGATAGAGATGTTGAACACTCTCAAGCTGTACGGAATGGCAGCAAGTTATGATGAATCAGTTGTTCAAGGAATACGTCGAAAACAGACGATAGAAGAAGTCCTTGCGGCTCTCTGCAATGCTGAAACAGCAGAAAGAAAGGTGCGTTCTATACGTTACCAGATGAGGCTTGCTCGATTCCCCGTACAAAAGGATCTGGACAACTTTGTCTTCGCCGATGCTGCAGTGGATGAGAGGCATATCCGGGAACTCTATAGTGGTAATTTCCTGGATGAGGCTCACAACCTTATTTTTATAGGCGGCACCGGGACTGGGAAAACTCATCTCGCAATAGCTATAGCTGCCCATTGCATCAGGAGTGGTCGCCGGGGGAAATATTTTAGTGTTGTAGACCTGGTCAACCAACTAGAGCAGGAGAAGCATCTCGGAAAGGCTGGACGATTGGCGAACCGTTTGGCTAACGTTGATTTCGTGGTCTTGGACGAACTGGGATACTTACCGTTTTCTCAAGCTGGCGGTGCGTTGCTCTTTCATCTGATAAGCACTCTCTATGAAAGAACATCGGTGATAGTGACAACAAATCTAAACTTTGGAGAATGGTCAAAGGTTTTTGGGGACGCTAAAATGACAACTGCATTGTTGGATCGGTTAACCCATCACTGTGATATCATCGAGACAGGGAACGAAAGTTATCGTTTGAAAAACAGAAATTAAGATGAATATTTTTTTTAATTATAGGGGGTCAAAATTGGACGCTGTTAGGGGGTCAATTTTAAACGCTGATTGACAATCTGGCAGATACTTTTCGGTAATTCTCGCTGCCGTTTTATCAAGGGGAGCGTGACTCGCGCATGATGCTTGTAAGTCCAAGCCCCTTCCACCAGTAC
>JABMPR010000242.1 GCA_013202895.1 bacterium
GCAGTGGTTGATCTAGCGGTCATGCGGGACACCATGACAGAGCTAGGGGGTAACCCTGAAAAGATTAATCCTCTTCAACCCGCTGATCTGGTAATCGATCATTCAGTTCAAGTCGATAGGTTTGGAACCGCATCTGCTTTCCAGGACAATGCAACCATTGAAATGGAAAGAAACCGTGAACGCTACGGATTTATGCGTTGGGGTCAGGGTGCCTTTGAAAATTTTCGTGTCGTTCCTCCAGATACGGGTATTATTCACCAGATAAATCTGGAATATCTTGCTCAGGTTGTCTTTCAAAAGACTACCACTGAAGGTATCCAGATATATCCCGATTCGCTGGTTGGAACTGATTCTCACACAACCATGATCAATGGTCTGGGTGTCCTGGGTTGGGGTGTAGGTGGCATCGAAGCTGAAGCAGCCATGCTGGGGCAACCAATCTCTATGCTCATCCCTCAAGTTGTGGGCTTCAAACTCACCGGAAGCATGGCTGAAGGTACAACAGCAACGGATCTTGTCCTTACGGTTGTCCAGATGCTTCGCCAGGAAGGTGTTGTTGGAAAATTTGTTGAATTCTATGGAGAAGGTATTGCGCACCTCAGTCTTGAAGACCAGGCCACCATTGCCAACATGGCTCCTGAATATGGTGCTACCATGGGATTCTTCCCGGTAAATGCAGCCACCCTCACCTACCTGCGTTTTAGCGGTCGCGATGAGAAGCAGGTGCAACTTGTGGAAGCATACACAAAAGCACAGGGGATGTATTATGAAGCCGGTATTGATAATGCTGTGTATTCGGCGAATCTTGAATTGGACATGAGTACAGTCGTACCGTCTATCTCTGGCCCCAAACGTCCCCAGGACAGAATTGAGCTAAAAAATTCAAAATCAACCTGGATCAAAGATCTTGAAAATCTGAGAGGTGGGAGCAAGGGTTCCGTCACAGTTTCCGGTGAAGACTATACCTTGGAAGATGGCCATGTCGTTATCGCTGCAATCACATCCTGTACCAACACATCAAATCCCAGTGTTATGATAGGCGCCGGTTTGGTTGCCAAAAAAGCTGTGGAGTTGGGTCTTGATATCAAACCCTGGGTAAAACCCAGTCTAGCTCCTGGATCGAAAGTTGTGACAGAATATCTTAACTCGGCCGCTCTTTCTACCTATCTAGACAAATTGAAATTCAACCTGGTTGGATATGGGTGCACTACCTGTATCGGGAATAGTGGTCCTCTTCCCGCACCAGTCTCTGAGGCAGTCGACAAGGGTGACCTGGTCGTGACTTCTGTTCTCTCAGGCAATCGGAATTTTGAAGGTCGAGTAAATCCACATGTCAAAGCCAATTATCTGGCATCGCCACCACTTGTGGTCGCCTATGCTCTGGCTGGCACAATGAACATCGATCTTTATAATGAAGCTCTCGGTCAGGATAAAAATGGAAATGATGTCTTCCTGAAGGATATCTGGCCGTCATCACAGGAAATTGCCGAGGCAGTTACACAGGCAGTCAAGCCCGAGCAGTTTAAGAGCAAGTATGCTGATGTGTTTAGCGGTGATGAAGCCTGGAAGAAACTGGACATACCCACAGGCAACACTTTTGTGTGGAATCCTGATTCAACTTATATCCGTAAACCCTCGTTTTTCGAAGGCATGAGCCGTGAGCCGGCATCCCTGAGCGATATTCAAGACGCACGTGTCCTGGCCTTGCTAGGCGATTCTGTTACCACAGACCATATTTCCCCGGCAGGTGCATTTTCCTCAGAATCACCAGCTGGTAAATATTTGATAGAGCATGGGACTGAAGTAAAAGATTTTAATTCCTACGGGAGTCGCCGTGGAAATCATGAAGTTATGATGCGTGGTACCTTTGCCAACATCCGCCTCCGGAATCTTCTGGCTCCTGGAACTGAAGGTGGGTATACAAGGAAGCTGCCGGAAGGTGATGTAACCACCATCTTTGATGCTGCCATGAATTATAAAGCCGAAGGTACTCCACTCATGGTTATTGCTGGAAAAGAATATGGGACTGGATCCAGTCGTGACTGGGCTGCCAAAGGGACCTATTTACTGGGTGCCAAAGCAGTAATCGCCGAAAGTTTCGAACGTATTCATCGCAGTAATCTGATTGGAATGGGAGTTTTACCACTTCAATTTAAATCGGGCGAAGGTCGAGTTAGCTTAGGGCTGACTGGTGAAGAAACTTACTCCATCTCTGGAATCGAAAAAGATCTTGCTCCAGGGAAGGAATTGGTGATCACCGCCCAAAAAACTGACGGAACTTCTTTTCGCTTTAGCGCTACAACTCGAATCGATACTCCAAATGAGTTGGAATACTACCGTCATGGTGGAATTCTACAATATGTTATGAGGTCATTACTGAAATAGCATTCAATTATGAGAATTAAATAAATGAAGAAGCCACCAGAAAGGTGGCTTCTCTTTTTTGATTCACTATTGAATGAATCGCTATAATGATCCTAATATAAATTGTTAAATACTTATTTCCACTGAGCACATCTGTTAAGGGTACCTGGAATCGTCAAACGGTGAATAATACAGGCCAAAAGATATGTCTGTTTGCAGATTCGGCTCTACCAACTATTTTCGAAGTATAATAATAGAGGGGCTCCATTTGCACTCATGAAGCGCAATTTACTTATACTTATTATCTTAAGCTTGATCACCATTAATCCCAGGATCAACGGCTGGAATGAAGCTAGCCGGATGGCTCTGACTCAATCTTTGGTGGAGCAGCAGAGCTTTGTTATTGAGGAAAGTATTTTTATAAATACTGGAGACAAAGTTCGTGTAAACGGTCATTTTTATTCAGATAAACCGACTTTTCCATCTCTGTTGGCAGCGCTTGCCTATTGGCCCCTCTATAAAATCGGATTGAAACTCGATTATGGTTGGAGTATTTGCTATTACCTGATCATCTTGATGACAATTAAAGTCTTTTGGATTGCCAGTGTACTCACGTTTCGAGCCGCTTTAAAATACACTTCGGCCAGGGTTGAGGATTATGATTTCCTCACCCTTCTATACACAATTACTTCGCTAACATTCACCTGGTCGGCAACCTTTAACAATCACAGTCTGGCTGCATCCAGCCTGATGATTGCCTTTATGTTCTATCTCAAGGCAAAGCAGGAAAAGACCCTTTTGCCCTTTATCTACTCTGGACTCTTTTTCGGTCTGGCGGCGGTCAGTGATATGCCCACTGGTATATTTCTGGCCGGCTTTGCTATCCTGGTTTTCAAGAAATGGTCACTTAATTTGAGGACCCTCGGCTTTGTCATTTCAGCACTTGTTCCACTGAGTATCCATTTCAGCATTAATTACTCAATCGGAAACACTTTCGTTCCGCTACAAATCGTTCCAGAATTTCTCGACTACGAGGGATCCGTCTGGTTGAACTCCAACGTTGTTACAGGGATTAGAGTAAATTCTCCTCTATTCAGCTTGAAATATGCCTTTGCCTGTCTAATCGGTCCCCGTGGTTTTTTGTGGTATAATCCCATGCTTCTATTGATATTTCCCATACTTCTCCGAAACACAAGACCGGGAAAGCAGTTGCAGCGTGAGAGTGTGGTCATCCTGGTATCTTCTGTGATCCTGATGTGTTATTATTTTCTATTCAGTTCAAATTTTGGGGGCTATAGCTATAGTATCCGTTGGTTTGTCCCACTCCTGCCTTTGATATATTTCCACCTGCATGATTTCAGATTGAATATCCAAAAATCAAATCAGCAGGCATTAATCTTCAGCCTGATGGCAGTTTCCATAATTATTGCTTTAGTGGGTCAAATCAATCCCTGGAGTAACCTCTCTTTTCATCCCATCCCGTTTCTGGCAAACCTGCAGCAACTCGCAAGTTTTTTGTTCTAACCGCTTGCCGTATTAATTCGCCGTTTGGCTAAATCATCGAAATCCTGCCACAACAGGGTCTAACTTGGGCTCACACAGTTTAGCTGTTCAATGTGTAACGAATGGAGGTAATTTTGAAAAATTTTATTAGGGGACGGGTTGCAACCATTCTCGATGGAAATTCATTCATCTTGAAGCTAGATCCAGACGATCCCAACGAAAATATTGTCACTGTTTCCATCGCCAATAGACATCTTTATACTCCAAGTACTTTATCGGGAGTTCTGGCAAAGATGGATTTGCAAAAAAGACTGGTGGGACGTACTGTAAACTGTGAAATTGTAGAACATGATTTTAGTGATCGAATTGTTGCCAACATCAATCTGCGAAGACCGAATGAAGGTTCATTATTGTTATGACAATTAAAGCTCATCTGGATAAACTATCGCTGTTCTGGGTACTTCAGATATCTGGCTGGTTACTCTACGGGGTAATCTATTATCTTCTCTTTTATGCCCACAAAGATCTTGATGCTGCAAACACTTTTGGTTTCGCAGTCACCTATATGGTGGCTTTTGTGGTTACTATTGTTATGCGCAAATTCTATCAAAAACTAGATTTCGAACATCAATCAATGTTAAATATATCCGGGCTGGTAATCCTCAGCTCCATTACATTCGCAATTGCCTGGGTTTATTTGGATCGCTTTGTGTCATATCCAATCTACGGTGTTGAAAAGTTTCAGGAGGCTTTGGATAAAATTACATGGCGTAGTAATCTCAGCCAAATCTACTGGAATTCATTTATTCTCTTCACCTGGTCGACATTGTACTTCCTGATCAATTTCTGGCGACACTGGAATGAACAGGTGCAACGAACTGAAAAGGCTGAATTATTGGCTCATCGAGCTCAATTACAGATGTTGAGGTATCAACTTAACCCACACTTTCTATTCAATTCTTTAAACTCCATCCGCGCCCTCATTACGGAAGATCAGGGTAAAGCCCGGGAAATGGTTTCTGAATTAGCAGAACTCCTACGCTATTCGCTGGTGGGTAAAAATAATAGCGATGTACCTTTCAGCGAGGAAATGTCTGCCATCAAACATTATTTCGCTATTGAAAACAAACGTTATGAAGAGAACCTGCAAGTCAAATTTGATATTGAGCCCCTGGCTGAAGAATATCCAATCCCCAGTTTTCTGGTTCATCCCCTGGTAGAAAATGCAGTGAAATACGGCATGAAAACCTCTGAAATGCCACTCGAAATCAGCATAAAGGCAAAAGTGAAGGGCAATCAACTCATTATCACGGTAAAGAATAGTGGACATTGGCTTTCTGATGATGATCCGTCACGCTCCCGTCCGGAAGGCACAGGAACCGGATTGAAAAATGTGAGAGAGCGATTAGAGAATCGATTCCCAGGGAATTATGAATTAAAAACATATGAAGAAGATGCTTGTGTCAGTGTCAAAATCTTGATCACAAGAATGGTGAATGAACATGGGGACTAAAGAATACAAAGCCATACTCGTTGATGATGAGCGTCTAGCCCGGAATGACTTAACCCTTCTGCTAAAAAACCATTCCAATATTCAAATTGTTGGTGAGGCAGCTAATGGACTTGAAGCCCTTGATCTTATCAAGGAGCTAGAACCCGATCTGGTCTTTCTTGATATACAAATGCCAGGGATCAATGGTTTCGATGTTCTGGAGCAAATTGGCTCGGATGTCAAAGTCATTTTTGTAACAGCCTTTGATGAGTATGCCCTGCGTGCTTTTGAGGTAAATGCTCTGGATTATTTACTGAAACCGGTTAATCCTGAACGCTTGCTACAATCTATCGAGCGACTTGAACTACTGCCTGAGGATACTCCAACTGATCTGCGAGAGTTGGAGTATCATGATCGCCTGCTCCTCAAACTCGATACCAGCCTAGGATTTCTCAAGGTCAGCACCATAATTTGCATCACTTCAGCAGGCGACTATTCTGAAGTTTTGTGTAGCAATAAGAAGAAAGTGCTGGTTCATAAATCAATGTCTGAATGGGAAACCAGACTGCCTGAGGCCTTTTTTAATCGTATCCATCGAACCACCATCGTTAATATGGAATTTGTAGATCGCCTTGAGGAATGGTTTAACAATTCCTTCAGGGTTTACTTGAAGGGCATTGAAGAGCCTTATGTTATGAGCCGCCGGTATGTGGCAAAGCTCAAACAAAAACTTAGCTGACAAGTCATAGGTCTTGAAGAAAAGCTAGAAGTTCGGTACCATCTCTTTGCGATACCTGGCAAAGAACCCCTTTATGGAATCCATTACTTCCTCAGCAGAATCAACGACTCGGAATAGCTCCAAATCGTCTTCATAGATATTGCCATCTTCTAATACTCTCATTTTGAGCCAATCCACTAGACCTGACCAGTAGTCACGACCGACCAGCAAAATAGGAAATTTTGGGGTTTTTCCTGTTTGCGAAAGTGTTAGTGACTCGAACAATTCATCTAGAGTTCCCAAACCACCGGGGAAGGCTACAAAAGCCTGTGAGTATTTTAGAAACATGAGTTTCCGCACAAAAAAGTATCTAAAGGTGATGTTTTTATCAGAATCAATAAAGGCATTATTTGAGGCTTCAAAAGGTAGTTCAATTCCTACTCCGGCTGAAGAACCTCCCAGCTCTTTTGCCCCTTTGTTGGTCGCTTCCATAATACCAGGACCTCCGCCAGTGATTACGCTGAGCCCTTCACGAGCCAGGAAGCCCCCTAACTCATAGGCAATCTGGTAATATGGATCATTAGCTTTGGTTCGTGCTGATCCGAAGACGGTCACAGCAGGACCGATTTCTGTCAGGACATCAAATCCCTCAACAAACTCTGCCATAATTCGGAAGACCTGCCATGAATTCTTTGATTTTACTTCACTCCAGGTTTTTTTCTCGAACTTACGAACAACGCGTTTATCTACATTCATTTTATTGCTCCTTCAAGGGCAGCTTCTATGGCTTTCATAAGACATTTACTGGTTGTGGTCGCACCAGTGATACCGTCGACGTTTGGGGATTGTGAATCAATAACCCGGGGCATAATTCCTTCCGCAAAGCTTGCGTAGGGATTGTTTCTGTTTTCAAGCACTTTGAGATTCTTTATTGTATGTTCATTAATATTAACTTCGACTATATAAGTAAATCCGGCATATGTCACAGCCCCCTCATAATTACCATCCGCTATTTGGGAGAGATCCGGGGTACCAATTTGCATTTTGCGATAGGATTCAAGATCAAAGTAAGCAGACAACCCCAGAATCAGCAATAGTAAAAGTGTGCTGCCAATAGCAGCTAGAATTGTACTTCGCCGGAAAGTATATTTCTGTACTCGCTGCCCCCAGGGTCTAAATATGGTTATGGCTATCATTGTCATAAAAATAGCCAGGGATAACATTATCGATGGTCCAAGCCTGCTGGAGTATTCCTTGTATTGGGTACTTATGGACCCCGATTCACGAGCAGCATCAGAAAGGGCTACCATTCCATTGATAGCAGGACCCAGCCATACCCAGACTATGATAAAACTGACCAGGACACCAGTCCATTTACCGATGACCCACCAGTGTTTTGTCATACCCCAATGCGTAAAAATAGAATAAATCACTCCCGTAATGACAATACCTGAAAATGAGAGCGTGATGACCCAATTAAAAAGATTATAGATGGAATAATTAGCAATATATAATGCTTCCCCGGTCAAACCGGACAATCTTGACGTAGTGTAGATTGCAATCAGTCCTCCCATCAGGAAACCAACGAGAATGATATGTATAACCCTTAACCACCGTCTCCCAGTTTTTTCCAGCATAAACGCTCCTTAAGTGCAACAGCTTTAATGTTAAATATTAATTGTCATTAATCCTGCATTTATTTTTCATGCTTTTCAATCTTTGACCCTAAAATCAATTTTCGGCCTTTTGTTTGATCAACTATTTCAGCCTCTCAAAAATCATACACAAGTGTTCCTTGAAATATTATGGGAATGGACCTTTATAATCACTTGCTGTATACCGGAAAATTGAACAGATTTGATGGTTCAATAATTTCGTCGCAGGAGTAAGCCAATAATGCAAATTCAGATCTTTATTACGGGGGGCACCTTTGACAAAGAATATAATGAGCTTAATGGAGATCTCTATTTTAGAGATACCCACCTGAAAGAGATGCTGCAGCAGGGACGCTCGCAGTTAAACGTGAATATTCGCAGCCTGATGATGATTGACAGCCTTGAAATGAGTGATGCGGATCGGGAGCTCATTCTAACACACTGTCAAAAAAGTCCTTCAGATCGAATTGTTATCACACATGGGACAGACACGATGGTTAAAACAGCCCGCTATCTAGCTGAGCATCTAAGTAACAAGACAATTGTTTTAACCGGGGCGATGATACCGATTGTATTTGGCAGCTCCGATGGACTTTTCAATATGGGAGCCGCAACAGCTTATGTTCAAACCCTTGAACCTGGTGTCTACATAGCTATGAATGGTCAATATTTCCGACATGACAATGTTCGCAAAAACAAAACAAAAGGACTCTTCGAAACCCTTGGAGGAAGCGATGAATAAAAACCAGATAATCATAACATGCTTGATTTCCGCCTTAATAATTTTCTCCATAAGCGCTTGCATGCCAAACCCGGGGGAATCTGCAGGAGCCGCACCTTCAGGGTTTTTCAAAGCTGTTTGGCATGGCTGGATTGCACCAATATCTTTGATTGTTGGATTCTTCAATGACAGCACCAGAGTCTATGACCCCAATAATACGGGATGGTGGTATGACTTTGGGTTTTATATTGCCGTTATTAGTGGATTTGGTGGGCTATCCCTGGCCCGGAAAAAACAAATGGATTAGATGCGTGGTACCCAACGGCATTCCGGAATTCTGTTTGGATTAATGGGTTCGAGCGTCCGATTGTACCATATATGGATATTTAAACCTGATTCGAAACCTGTTTGATTTGATTGGAATAAAAACATATTGATCCTATGAAAATCACCGTAAAAGAATTGACTACCAGCGGTCCCACCATTCACTCAAGTTTTATCGGTCTCCCCTATCTCCGGGAATCTGTGATCGATAAGCGATTACCAAAACCTGTGCTGGCATATCAAACTTCTTCTTGTATAAAGATTGTTGGCAATATTCACAATTTCATTGAAGCTCAGGAATCCGCTAAAACATCCGTTCCTGTTTATTTGATTGAGGATTCTGAGAGTACTTTGGAACTTTTAGAACTCATCATTGAATACTACCAGCCCATGACCCTGATGGACAAAGCACTGTTGACTCGTGCAGCCTTAGATCTGGGGGTGCCCCGTCAGACATTATCAGAGAAGATTTATCCACAAATGGACCTGGCACCTCGTCAAAAGCTGATTGACCAGCTTCTTTTCCTGCTCAAGCTTCCGACAGAATTGAAAACCTTTATTGTGGATAAAGATTTAAGCTTGAAACGAGCTATTATTTTTCAGCGGGCTGAAGAACACCTTGAGTGGGTCTCGCGCTTTATTTCTAACATGAAAATCGGTATCAATATGACTGCCGAAATCATCCAAAATATTTGGGAGATGGCTCAACGGGATGATGTGGATTTCAAGACCAAAGCCATACAAATGGGGTTGTGGGAGATGGCAGATGCAGATTATGAAGATATCCGTCTGGCAGTCGCAGATATCCGGGAGCGGATCAATAGCGCCCGCTATCCAACTCTTGGTAGAGCAGGTATAGATCTTTCAAAAACCATTGAAACAGCTCAGCTTCCAGATTCGGTAAGCGTAAAATGGGATCCCTAATTTGAACAACAGGGCGTGGA
>JABMPR010000243.1 GCA_013202895.1 bacterium
CATGGTTTTACGTTCAGTCATCACCATGAAAACTGTGCGTGTGACGAAGATAGCGGTGATCATTGACGTCAGGATACCCCAGAACAGTGTTGTGGCGAAACCTTTGATGGTTCCACTACCAAACTGCCATAAGACACCTGCAGCCAGAATTGTGGTCAAGTTGGCATCCACAATGGTTGTCAATGCCCGATTAAAACCATCATCAATTGATTTCTTAACTGTTTTGGCATTGCGCAGTTCTTCACGAATTCTTTCAAAGATCAACACATTTGCATCCACGGCCATACCCACTGTCAGAATCAGACCGGCAATACCAGGTAAGGTCATAGTAGCATTTAGCGTTGATAATACAGCAAGAGTAAAAGCGAGGTTCAGGAACAGAGCGATATCAGCCACCAGGCCAGCACCCCGATAATAGATCGCCATAAAGATGATGACGATGATAAATCCGACTACAGTAGCACGGGTTCCCGCTGCGACTGAATCAGCACCCAGGGAGGCACCAATGGTACGCTCTTCCTCAATAATCATGGGAGCCGGTAAGGCACCCGCCCTTAGAACAACGGCTAGCTTCTTGGCATCCTGAAGATCATTCATGCCTTCTATCTGTGTGCGGCCATCAGATATTTTATCGCGAATCACACCAGCCATATGGACATTGCCATCCATGACAATGGCGATGCGTTTGCCAACATTACCAGCGGTAATTTTACTCCACTCCCGGGAGCCTTCGTCATTCATGGAGACATGCACTACGAATTCAGCACCGGAGAAGCCACCTAATGATTCACGGGCATCAGTGACGACATCACCGGTAAGCTCGGCTGTGCCCTTCATGAGGTAGAGTGCCCGATGGAGAAGACCATCCCCGGATATATCACGGGATGATACGCCCCAGGCCAGCCGGCTATCGGATGGTACTGTAGCTAGGATTGCTGGTTTCTTTAATTTTCGCTTGATTGAGCGCACATTTTCTTCCGGAACCCAGATGGTATTGCTGCCAACATTGATCAGGGATGAGAAAGGTCGACTGATATCGCCAATACCTGTAATGCTCAGGGAATCACCATCATCACCAGCCAGGACATCAGCCAGACTGGGAGCTATTTCTGAGCTAGAAGTTTCTGCTTCAACAACATCTAATGTATCGTCAGGGACGTCTTCTCCCATTTCAGCGGCCCAGGCTTTATCGATATTGCGGATAAATTCATTGAGCAATTGGGCATCTTCCACTACCAGTACAAATTCCAGCAGGGCAGTCGCCTGGATCAATTCACGGGCTTGAGCCTCATTAGAAATACCGGCCAGCTCTACGATAATTCGCCAATCACCCTTGCGTTGGATAGTTGGTTCGGAAACACCGAACTCATCAACGCGGTTGCGAATAATTTCTTCAGCACGATCAACAGCATCTTTGGCATCAGTTTCCAGGGCTTCCAATACATCAGCATTGGGTCCTTTTTCATAGATGGGAAAGTAGCGAGCCAGACGGATGTTGGTTGCTTCAACATTGTCGGCGAAGGTCTGGAAGAATTCCGTTTCGTTATTTTGGGCATCTTCAAGGGTGCGAGATATGAGTTCATCAATCTCAGCATCACTGTCTTCAACGCGTGTTTTAATCAGTTCCTCAAGATCTACTTCCAGGACGACATGCATTCCGCCTTGAAGATCCAGACCCTGATGGATAATATTTCTACGCATTTTTTCCATATCACCACTCTCAACGAGGGCTTCTTTTTGGGTCTCATCCATTGTGTAATAGCTAATGGTATCTCGGAGCATGTAGGCGGCACTTCCAATGAGGAGGACAACCAGAAAGACACGCATTCGCAAGGTTCCAGACATAAGGATTAATCCTTTTACTTATTTCATTTGTTCAATTCCCGTCAAACCCGCCATCTTTAGCTGGGTTTAGGTGGAAAATATTCTTTCAATTCTACTCTGTCGTCTACTGATAACCCAGATCAGGCTGTTAAGCATAGTCTGGAGCCCGCCTGCCAAGCCGTAGCTTCTAAAGCGTAGGCTGGTCGAAGTAGACACGACAGATATGATACCACACAAATCTTTACCCGGCTTCACTTTTAGCTTGGCCATGCTTCCCCTCAATCTCGTGCGATAACGGGGAAAAAGCGCGCCAATATAAAGGTGGGGTTATGTTCTCCAAAGTTTTATTGTATCATAAGGATAGGCTGAATTGCATGAGTCCTGATTACTACTTTTCGACTGAGCCGCAGGCGAAGGAGAAAACCCTGACTTACTGCCCAACACGGACCCAATATATATGAAATACACTTGACATCATTTTTCCCGGAAATATATATTGTGTCTGTAGTTATTTTTAAATAGTTATTACTCCTAATAGATCCAGATATCCGCTATTAATACTAACTATTCCCTTTATGAAACTGTTAGTAAAAATATCATACAATACATTGCATTGAACGTTGCATTTTCATCAGCAATAATGTATTATTTAGGCGTTATCGAGAAATAAATGACCTCGGATGGGGTGTTTCGAGATTTATTATGAAGTAGGGTCATCCTGACCTGTTAAGATTTAAGGACTTTGGAGGAAACATGAAACGTTTTTCG
>JABMPR010000244.1 GCA_013202895.1 bacterium
AGAAATAACCGTTTTCACCAGCATCAATGTAGACTGATTCCAAAAAGTCATTACCGAGTCGTTCCCAACTTTCCTCAGGATTTTTAACTAAATCTTTTCCAAGTGTGGTGGTTGATCCTGGCAAGGCATCATATAACGGAATGTGACTTCCACGTCTCACGACCTTGCCATATCCAATCTTTTTCCAGGCAATAGCCGCCGTGGGCTTGATTTCCTTAACAATGGGGGCTTGTGGTGTCCGGCCCAAAAGCCACAACAGCATCGTGTGGGCTCCCGCAAGGGACGATTTGCTCATCAGCATCTTTGAAGGCTTATCTTCGGAATGCGTATAGGGAATATTGAGCCCCATACCGCCCGTACCACTGGTTCCAACCTTTAGATACAGGTTTGTTTCTGCTACTCGCATACTTTCGATTAAAATTTGAATGTGCCTGATAAGTTGGGGGATATATAGAGTTGAAATAATGCGCTCAACGGTCTCAATTAAAATGTCATCAGAGTCCTTCCCTTTACGAATCTCGGTGATCTCAGCACGCAACTCAGCAACAATCTGATACACATTCTGGTAGGCAAAGGCGGTTGCAGTATTGATACAGTCAATTAAAATTTGTGGCTTGTGTGAATTCATGACCTGGTACAATTTTGAATTCTGAATAATATCTGCCCCAAGGTCATCATAAATATCATGGATAAGTAATCCAACCTGTTCAGGTTCGGAGTAAATTTCTGCTTTAGACAGGTTGGATAACTCCTCTCGTACAAACAAATCCCCATGTACAGAAACAATTCGGGTTCCTTCATTCAAGGGGTGCTTCTCCAGGATGGAACGAATTTCATCCGCTTCCTGCTCCCGCAATGAAGTCACTATCAGTTCTGAGGGTTGCTCCTCCAGTAATTGCTTTGCGATGGCTTGACCAACCAATCCCCAACCGCCAAATATCATGACGCGCTTACCCTTGATGTCCATGTGCCAGTTCCTTCAATTTTTTAATTTCGTCAGATGACAATTCCCGGAATTTGCCCAGAGGAAGATCATCTACTCGTAAAAAAGCAAACTGCTCCCTGTGCAGCTTGACTACCTTGTGCCCGAGAGCCATAAAAATTCTTTTAATCTCTCGCTTGCGACCTTCTCTTAGTACCATTCTCAAATCAGTAAAACGATCTGAATAGCTTTGCTCCAGTATTTCTGCGATTGCGGGAGTCTTGGCATCAATATTTATGCCAATTGGTATTTGATCCAGATCCTTCTGACTTACCTGACCCAGGATCCTAACGGAATAAGTTTTTGGAATCTGAAATTTGGGATGTGTCAGACTATAGGCTAGATCACCATCATTGGTTAGTAAAATTGCACCCGTCGTATCATAATCTAAACGACCCACAGGATAGATGCGATCCTGTGCTGGTAAGAGATCAATTATAGTTGTTCTGCCAAATGGATCATTTGTGGTAGTTATCACCTGGGCAGGTTTATTCAACAGATAATAATGGGATTGTGTTTCAAGGTGAATCATTTTCCCCTGGAACATGACCTGATCCGAATTCGGTTCAATTCTGGCTGCTGGGTTTGTTTCGACCTCCCCATTTACAGTTACCAACCCTTTCTGAATAAGGTCATCACAAACACGTCGAGATCCCAACCCCGCCTTTGCCAGGAAACGATTGAATCGAATTTGAAAGTCAGAATTTTCAGTCATTTTTAAAGAAACTATGGGATAAACTCCTACTTGAGGTCTGGATGCAGGATCTTTGCTTCAACCCACTTTATGGGTATTTGGTAAGAACAAAACTAGGAACCCTGATAAACTATTTGCGCCGACAAAACCTATAGAAGGGTATATCTCCGAAATGAGAGATGCATCAAAGCAGATCAACCTGGTCTTCACTAAGTATATCTTCCACTTCTCTGAGCTTTGGGAGATCATTAACGGAATTCAATCCAAAGTACTGTAAAAATTCAGAACTGGTGCGGTACAGAAGCGCCCGACCTGGACCATCATCTCTACCTCGAATTTCTAATAATTTCCGATCTAAAAGCGTACGCAAGGATGAATCCGAACTCACTCCACGTATCTCTTCAATCTCACTACGTGTTACAGGTTGACGATAGCTGATAATAGCCAGGGTTTCCAGGGCTGCCTGGGAGAGTCGTAATTTACCTGACTTTGAAAATAGACCTTTGACATAGGGTTCGAATTCCGACTTCGTCACTAACTGGAATCCACCAGCTACCTTTTTAATAAAGAAGGCCCTGTTGGAATTATTATAATCAGATTGCAGGGCTTCAATAATCTCCTCTAATGGAAGCGCTGAAGCTTCATCTTTCAAGCAGGCACGAACTCGGGATTCCGTCAATGGCTCTGGAGTTGCCAGCAGCAGAGCCTCTACGATCATTTTTAAATCATTGATTTCCAAATTCGTTCCCTCTTGAAATAATAAGATCGTCAAATAGCTTGGTCTGTTTGATCTTGATCTGTCGGCTTCGAAGCATTTCAAGCAGGGCCAGAAATGTGACAACTATAATTAATCTTGACTCAAACTGTTTCACCAAACTGGAAAAATGAAGACTATTCTTTGCCAGGAGTAAACTATTTAAAAAACCAGTTTGTTCAGACAAGGTGACTTCTTCTACAGTCACTGAATGAGTATCCGGTTCTTCATAACTTTTGAGTAGATACTGGAATGTCAGCATGATATCATATAATTTTACATTTTCCAGGATAGCTGTTGGCTCTTCCGGTTGAGGATCCCATAAGGCAGGAATATTGACGTAGTGAGGACGTTCATCCCGTTCCAATCCTGCGTAGGTATCAGCAGCTTCTTTATAACGTTTGTATTCGAGCAACATTTTCATTAATTCAGTTCGAGGATCTTCAATCTCCTCTTCCCCCTCTGCTTCAATCGGCAATAACATTCGCGCTTTGATTTTCATCAGGGTAGCAGCCATGAGCACAAAATCACCGGCGGAGTGCAGTTTTAAATCCTTGGCTAGTTTGACGTATTCCAGGAATTCGTTTGTGATTTGAGCAATGGGAATATCATAAATATTGAGTTCATCACGTTTAATGAGGAATAAGAGAAGATCCAGGGGACCTTCAAACATATCTAAATCTATACGATGATTGGATTTTATCGTCATGGGTGACCTGGGGCGACAAAACCGATTTTGCGATACACTTTACTCATAGTTCGGCTAGCCATAGAGTGTGCCCGCCTGGCGCCTTCATCCAAAATGTCGCTTAGATAGCCTTTTTCACCAATGATCTCGTTGTAGCGGTGTTGAAATGGCTCGAGCAAATTAACTACTGAATCTGTCAGCTCACCTTTGAAGCTACTATACTGTTGACCTGCAAACTGATTAGCGACCTCTGCGGCACTTATGTCATTCAGGGCTGAGTATATATTGATCAAATTTCTAATAGCTGAATTATTTAGCGAGTCAGGAGATATCTCGTGGGCAGAGTCCGTTACTGCACGCTTGATTTTGCGCTTCAGTACATCCGGTGGATCAAGGAGCGAGATATAATTATTCTCATTGGTATCGGACTTTGACATTTTCTTCTCAGGATCCTGAAGGCTCATGATACGCGCTCCCGCTTTTGGGATAAAGGGTTCAGGAACTTTAAAGGTTGGGGAATAAGTATTATTAAAGCGGGTGGCAATATCCCTTGCTAATTCAAGATGCTGCTTTTGATCTGCACCGACAGGGACAAGATCTGTCTGATACAGTAAGATATCAGCCGCCATTAATGCGGGATAGGTATACAGGCCAGCATTGATATTATCATCATACCTCTGAGATTTATCCTTGAATTGGGTCATGCGATTCAATTCGCCCATATATGTAAAGCAACTGAGTATCCAGGCTAGCTCCGCATGTTGATGCACATGGGATTGAATAAAAATAATATTTTTTTCAGGATCAATCCCGGCGGCAAGATACTGGGCGGCAAAAGAAAGACACTGCTTCCGCAATTCAGCTGGATTCTGCCTTACAGTGATGGCATGCATGTCAACAACTATGAAAATGCCCAGGTAATCCTGTTGAAGATTTACCCAGTTACGCATGGCGCCCACGTAATTTCCGAGAGCAAGATGACCTGAGGGCTGAATGCCCGATAATAATATTGGTTTTTTATCTTTTTCTAATTGATTCATCTATAATTTGTACTTCAAATGATACGTTTGGTTCTAGTGAAATTCTTTGAGTACTTTTCAAGATATAGATCGGCATGGTCAGGATTTAGACTGTTTAGCCTTACATAGCCTGAAGAGTGAATAAAATCACCATTCCCAAGGCTGATGGCAACGTGAGTTATTTTCTCTGTATGTTCTGAAAAGAAAATAAGGTCGCCGACCTGCCATGTTGTGAAATCATCATTGACCGCTAGCCCGATTTCGGCTTGTTGATAGGCATCTCGCAGTAACTGCCTTCCGTTTAGTTTAAAGACGGTCTGGACGAACCCGGAACAATCAAAACCTTTAGGACTCCGCCCGCCCCATAAATATTGAATGCCCATAAAATCGAAGGCGGTTTGTACAAGCTTCTCAACATCCATGGTTTTTATCAGCTGTCTTGGATGATCTTCAATCCAGCCTTTATTACCATCTGGAAGAAGGATTTGAGCCCAGCCCTCCTTCCGCTGTAAACAGGGCAGCCCAGAAAGCATTGTCATGTCGCGCAGGGTTGCAGAATAAAGATCAGGATTTTGATAGATCAAAGATATCTGATCAGAATTATAGACAAAATTGTGAGTATCCCAAGCTTCAGGTTTTTCTACCACAAAAAAGCGACATACCCAGCCTTCGTAATCATCCTCTAATCGTACTCGAATCCAGTCTCCCTGCTCTTCAAGGACGACTAAATTCTCAGCTAAACAGCTTTGAGTGCTCATTTCAGACCTAAAAGTGGCTTCATGGTAAACACCGGCAACACTTACGTTAGTTAACATCTTTATGGCCAAACAATCCCTCCTTTGTGAGGAGGAATTTAATCGCTAAATACGGTGAAACAAGGTTTGCCATTTTAAGCTCTCCTGCGCTCATTTTTATTCAGGGTTACCTGATCTTTTGGGATTCAAGAATGGGATAATGGTTTGTCTGCTAAGAAATTGATTGCCCACATAACACCTTTACAGTAAATAGTCGCCATGATAGATGAAACGTCTCTAGCTAATTATGGAACTCCTTCTTCAAGAATCTAATTCGAATATGTAATCAATATGGACCCACTTCCACTCGCTTTAGCAAAACAACAACTGCTTGATCAGCTCAAAAACAGTTTTGAAGAATTGGAGATCTCCAATAAGTCCCGGATCATTCGTTGTAAGGTAAAAATCGAGGATATTGCAGCAATGGAATGGCTTGCCTGTCAACCCTTTTCAGTGAAAACCTATTGGGCGAATCGTAATCAAGAATTTAAAATGGCAGGGGTGGGAATTGCCCATGAAGTATCCGGATCCCAGGCAGCGGATCTAAGTCAGCTTTTCAATGAATTATATACCTTATTGGATCCAAACCATCCAGAGATGCGCTATTATGGTGGTTTCCAGTTCAATCGCAATAGTGAACCGGCCAGGGAATGGGAGAGTTTTGGCGTATACCGGTTTATCATTCCACAAATTGAGCTTTATCGATCTGGTATGGGCACTTTTCTGGTTTGTAATTACCATTCCCAGCTAAACGTTGAGAATGATTTTGACGAATTGATATCCCAAATTGAGGCAATCCAGCCAGAACTCACTCTCAGTGAATGGGAAGAACGTACAATACTTCATCGAAAGGATATCCCCAATAAAAAAGATTGGGAGGCAGGAGTCGTCTCAGCTTTAAAAGATATGAACCTCGGGAAATATGAAAAAGTCGTGCTTGCCAGGAAAGCGACCCTGACCTTTAACGATCCTGTTGATCCGGTAGCCTACCTGCTGCGACTCCGTCGGATGTCAGAGGAAACATTCAACTTTTATTTTCAAACTGATAAAGATCATGCCTTTCTGGGAGCAACCCCTGAGCGATTATTTAGAAGACAAGGTCGAACAATACATGCCGAGGCGATCGCTGGGACACGTCCAAGAGGTGAAACGATCAGAGATGATGAACGCTATTCTCAGGCCTTGCTCAATTCAGATAAAGAGCTGCGCGAACACGCAATTGTGGTTGATATGATTAAAGGTGTTCTTGAGAAGCATTGCCAAACCCTCAGAGTTGATGAACAAGTCCAAATCACTAAACTCTCTCATGTTCAACACCTCTGCAAACATTTCTATGGTGAATTGGACGAATTAACAGATGATGCTCATTTAGTCAATGACCTGCATCCCACACCCGCCATGGGAGGGTACCCCACCGATATCGCACTGAAAACAATTGAAACACTAGAAGCCTTTAATCGGGGGTGGTATGCTTCTCCAGTTGGGTTTGTTGGACATGATCATACTGAATTCGTTGTGAGTATCCGATCAGCCCTAATTGAGAAAGAGCGTGTTTCGCTCTATTCTGGAGCTGGGATAGTGTTAGGGTCTGATCCCGCAGAAGAATGGCAGGAAATCGAGGATAAGATTTCCAAATTTTTAAAAGCTCTGGATTTATAGTATCACAAGATAAATAGAAAATAGCGTTTGCGGATTTATTGCTTCCTACGCAACCGTTCTATCAGTGGCAGCACATCCTCTTGTTCCTTTTGAAAGATACGTGGCTCTTCTTCCCATTGATGTGTCACTTCTGGTTCTGATTGCTCATCAATACGCTCATCTTCAAAATCAGTGGGTCTGGATTCATCGATGATTTCCTCATTGAACATGCTTCCCCGACCTAGAATTAACCAATTGAAATCCAGGTCATATTCATTGACCAGGGGAATCAGCTTGGAGCATTTGATCTCGCGTTCTCCCATTTCCCAATAGATAATAGTTCGCTTACCCAGCCCGCACATACTGGCTACTTCGCGCTGTGTCAAGCCAACCGCGGCTCGAAACTCCCTCAATCTTTCAGCAATGGATGACATAAACCCTCTTTTTTGTAAGTTGCAATAATATGCACTATGATACGTTAAAAGTCAAAACTAGAAACTGGCAAGTGCAGTGGTTTATACCAAACCCAGTTGCAGTTTTCTGAGTACTGTAATTATGGTCATGCGTACAATCACGGAACAATCTATTTTTTTTACTTTTTATTTTCGCGAGTCTACTTCAGAAAAATGGAAGGGCTAAAATAAAATGTCCCGGTCTAAGCCGAGACATTGAAAATAGAAAACATTTTCAGGAAAGATTTACTTCCTGGCAACTCGCAGGCGATTCATGGCACGTTCCAGAGCTCTTACTGCCCGTTTCTCGTTAATCATCGCATCCTGCTTCTTTGCCAGATATGCGTTGGCTCTATCGTAGGCTTCCTGGGCACGTTTGGGATCAATATCAGCTTGGGTTTCTGCCGATTCTACAAGTAACTGAACGCCGGCCCTGGTGATCTCGGCAAAACCCCTGGTACAGGCATAAATTGTCTGCGCAGAGCCTTTGGTTACTTTTACCTCACCAAGCCCCAAAGCCATGATCGAATCAGTGTGGCCTGCAAGCACCCCAAATAAACCATCGACACCTGGAGCACGGACATAATCCACATCTCCTTCATCGAAAACTTTGGTCGGTGTGATGATTTCTAAATGAAATTGAGCAGCCATAACAGTTTATCCCATATTCTTCGCAGCTGCGATTACTTCATCTATGTTGCCTTTGTACATAAAGGCATTTTCAGGGTATTTGTCCATATCGCCATTAAGAATTGCCTCGAACCCTGTGATGGATTCTTCAAGTGAAACGTATTTCCCGTTGGAACCAGTAAAGGCTTCGGCAACAAAGAATGGCTGTGAGAAAAATTTCTGCATGCGACGGGCACGGTTTACCGTATTCTTATCATCATCAGACAATTCATCCATTCCGAGAATGGCAATAATATCTTGCAGATCTTTATATTTCTGAAGTACTATTTTTACTTCCTGAGCCACATTGTAATGACGGTCACCCACGACACGTGGATCCAGAATTCTGGAAGTAGAAGACAAAGGATCAACAGCTGGATAGATACCAAGCTCAGCAATGCTTCGTTCCAACACCGTTGTTGCGTCCAGGTGCGCAAATGTGGTTGCAGGAGCAGGATCAGTTAAATCATCAGCAGGAACATATATCGCCTGAACTGATGTTACAGAACCTTTCTTGGTTGATGTGATACGTTCCTGCAAGTCACCCATCTCTGTTGACAGAGTGGGCTGATAACCAACAGCTGAAGGCATGCGTCCCAGAAGCGCGGATACTTCAGAGCCAGCCTGAGTAAAACGGAAAATATTATCAACGAATAGGAGAACGTCTTTCCCTTCAACATCACGGAAATATTCTGCCATTGTGAGACCCGATAAAGCAACCCTTAAACGAGCTCCTGGTGGTTCATTCATCTGACCAAAAACCATAGCAGTCTTATTAATAACACCAGATTCAGTCATCTCCAAATAGAGATCATTGCCCTCACGCGTACGTTCACCAACACCAGAAAATACAGAGTAACCTCCATGCTCGGTGGCAATGTTACGAATCAACTCCTGGATCAGTACCGTCTTGCCAACTCCCGCCCCACCAAAGAGACCGGTTTTCCCACCTTTTGAATATGGTTCCAGGAGATCTACAACTTTAATCCCGGTTTCCAGAATCTCGCTTGAGGTAGTCAGGTCCTCTTGTTTCGGCGGATCTCTATGAATCGGATGTCGTAAACCCGTAAGATTAGGTTTATTATCAATTGCATTCCCAACAACATCAAACATGCGTCCCAGAGTTTCAGGACCAACAGGAACTGATATTGGCTCCCCCATATCAGTCACTTTGGTACCACGGGTCAAGCCATCTGTTGAATCCATAGCGATGGTACGGACAACGTTTTCGCCCAGATGCTGAGCAACTTCTAATACGAGTACTCCGGTTTCACGCTCAACATTCAGAGCATTTAAAACTTCCGGTAGTTGTCCATCCTCAAACCTGACATCAACCACTGCACCCATTATCTGAACGACTTTTCCTTGTTTTGCCATTGTATAGATTTTCCTTTTATTCCACTAAGGCTTCGGCCCCACTCACAACTTCCAAAATTTCTGTTGTGATGGCTGCCTGGCGGGCCTTGTTGTATTGCAGACGAAGACTATCAATCAGGTCTCCTGCATTCTCAGTAGCAGCTTCCATGGAGGTCATTCGAGCGGCCTGCTCAGAGGCATTCGACTCCAACAGAAAGCGCCACATCTGCACATTTAAATGACGTGGGATCAAAGATTTGACCACTTCGTCTTTGGAGGGCTCGAACAAAAAGTCGATTGTAATTGCATCATCTTCTTCCTCTAAAACCAAAGGCAGATAATGGAATTCAACAATCTCTTGTTGAGCAACGTTTTTAAACTGATTATAGATTACTCGTACATCATCAAATTCGCCAGCAAGATATCTGGAGGTCACAGCTTCAGCCATTTTTACTGCGTGACCGAAATCGAGCTCAGCCCAGAAATCAGTGTAGTGCTCAACAACACGATAACCACGCTTATTAAAATACTCATATCCCTTCCGACCAATACAAATCAGTTGGGATTGGTCTTTACCAGCCCCATCGATAATGTTATGAGCACGACGCAGAATATTTGTATTAAAACTACCACACAAACCGCGATCTGAGGTCACCACAACAAATGCCTTTTGTTGCGCCGGTCTCATAGAAAGTAAACGATGCGCATGGCGATTAATGTCAGGGAGCAGATGCTTCAAGACCCCATTGATACGCCTAGCATACGGTCTGGCCTGTTCCATATTACTCTGGGCGCGACGCAATTTTGCAGCTGCTACCAGTTTCATAGCCCGGGTAACCTGCCGGATATTATCAATGGTTCCGATTCGTGTCCGAATGTCTTTTAAATTCGCCATAGCGATCCCGTATTAAGCGGCAAAACCTTTCACAAACTCAGAAATAGTCTTCTCAAGTGCTGCATCAATCTCATCTGAAAGTTTCCCTTCAGTAGCGATTTTTTTGAGTAGGTCTGCATTGGTAGCATCCATATAATTGAGAAATTCATCTTCAAAGCGTCGAATCTCTGTTGCCGGAATCTGATCTAAATGACCACGTGTAGCGGCATAAAAGATTGATATCTGTTTCTCAACCCTCATGGGTGCGAATTGATTCTGCTTAAGAACTTCGTAAAGTATTTTACCTCGAGTAAGCTGTTTCTGTGTTTCAGCATCAAGATCGGAGCCGAACTGGGCAAAAGCAGCAAGCTCACGGTACTGAGCCAAATCCAGGCGCATACCTCCAGCAACCTTCTTCATGGCTCCCACCTGGGCATTTCCACCAACACGAGAAACAGAGATTCCCACGTTCAAAGCAGGCCGTTGCCCACTGTTAAAAAGATTCGTCTCCAGGAAGATCTGACCATCAGTAATTGAAATAACATTGGTTGGAATATAGGCTGAGACATCACCCATTTGAGTTTCAATGATTGGTAACGCTGTCAGAGAGCCGCCTCCAAGATCGCTACTCAACTTTGAAGACCGCTCAAGTAGACGACTATGCAGATAAAATACATCACCCGGATATGCCTCACGGCCAGGCGGTCTTCTCAAAAGAAGGGACATCTGGCGATAGGCCACTGCATGTTTTGACAGATCGTCATAAATAATCAGAGCATGTTTACCATTATCACGGAAGTACTCGCCGATAGAAGCACCGGTGTAAGGAGCTAAAAATTGGAGTGGTGCTGGATCAGAAGCATTAGCCGCAACCACTGTGGTGAACTCCATGGCGCCCTGAGCTTCCAGTTCAGCTACGACTCGGGCGACGGTTGAAGCTTTTTGACCAATGGCTACATAGATACAGTAAACCGGCTCATCGGGCGTGTTTGGATCATGGGTATATTTCTGGTTTACGATCGTATCAAGTGCAACGGCAGTTTTCCCTGTCTGTCGATCGCCAATGAGAAGCTCACGTTGACCACGACCGATTGGAATCATACTGTCAATCGCTTTGATACCGGTCTGAAGCGGTTGATTAACAGGGCTTCTCGCCAGAACCCCAAGCGCTTTGCGCTCGACGGGTAATGTTTTTTCAGATTTAATCTCACCCTTGCCGTCCATGGCAGTTCCGATGGGGCTTAGTACGCGACCAATAACTGCATCACCAACTCCCACGGAAACAACTTTTCCAGTGCGTTTTGCCTGGTCACCCTCTTTTACCAGACGGGTATTCCCAAAAAGGACCAATCCGACTTCATCTTCTTCCAGGTTCATGGCCATTCCCACAACACCATTTGGAAGCTCAATTAATTCAGATGCCATGACATTTTCTAAACCATTAACGCGGGCAATACCGTCTCCAACCATGATGACTTCGCCGATCTCAGCTACATCAATCGAGAGATCTAGTTTCCCCAATTCTTCCTGGAGTAATTTTGTGATTTCATCTGTTCGAATATCTGTCATATTCCGTATTCCTTTAGGATCGAACCAGCGATTGCCTGATCCGAGCAAGTTTACTGGACAACGATGCATCCAGAATAGTATTACCAATTCGTAATGTTAATCCACCCAGTATTGATTTATCTACTTGTGAGGTGAAATCCGCCTTCCAGGATGTTACGGATTGAACAATTTTGTGGATGCGCTCAATTATTTCTGGAGTAAGCTGTGTTGTACTAACAGCGTGAACTTTGACCTGGTCACTCCGCTGATAGTAGCCGACCTCAAGACTTTTCATGATCGTCCCCAGCAGCTTCATATCCCGTTCATCACCTAGTTGGGCCAGGAATGCCTGATTAACAGGGTGCAGATCTGGATAAACCTTTGCAAGCAATTTAATTTTTACTTCAATATTGACTTTGGTTGATGCTAGAAATGCCTTTAATGCAGGTTCTCTTCGATAGCTGGAATAGAATTCCAACATTGATCGATAAACCTGATCAAGAGCATCATGGCTTTCCGCTATTTTTAAGAGTAGCTGTGCGTAATGGCGACTTTTCGCAGTGCTACGCATTAATCCCGTCCGTATTCCTTAAGCGCATCTTCTATGAGGCGCTCATTGTCAGCCCGAGTAAGGGATTTATCAATGATCTTTTCAGCAGCAGCAATTGAAATATCAACAATCTGATTACGAATCTCTGAGATCGCCTTTTCTCGTTCAGCTGTGATCTGAGCTTCAGCTTGTTTCAGTATGCCGGCAGACTTGTCCTGAGCTTCATTAAGAATTTCAGTCTTCATCCGCTCAGCGGTCTCTTTGCCTGCGGCTACGATCTGCTGGGCTTCATGACGAGCCCTGGCTACCATCTCTTCATATTCTAATGCGATTTTATCTGCCTCTTTACGAGCAGCTGCGGCTTCTTCCAGGGATTCACGAATATAATGTTCACGATCTTCCAGAGCCTTGATCATTGGTTTCCAGGCTTTGGTTCCCAGGATTACTAACACTATAATGAAAGTGATCCAGGTCCAGATCATTAAGCCTGTGTCAAACTGGAGCAGATTATCCATACATCCTCCGGCGGAGTGTCTCTAGATCTTTTATTTCAGGGCGATGAGAAGTGCAACAACCTCACCGATGATAGCGACACCTTCAAGCAGGAAGAGCGGTAAGTTGACTGCACCAACGATACTTGAAGCAGCCTCAGGTTGACGAGCAATTCCAGCAGCTGCGGCGGCGGCCAATTTTCCAATACCCAGTCCAGCGCCAATAACGACCATACCTGCACCAAGAGCGGCGCCTAAATAAGCAAATTCCATTTTAAAACTCCTTTATAATGGTGTGAATTTCAATCGCTGTCCAAACATCTACACATACATGTCTTTGATCCCTGAACTGAGTAAGTGCAAGCTGATCAGGAACGATTGAGGGGTTATATTTTATATTATTAAAAATCAAATAGATTTAATGCTGAGGGTGAATAGACTGCCCGATGAAGACTGCAGATAGTAGTGTAAACACATAGGCCTGTACTATACTCACGATTATTTCTAAAAATGTAATTCCGACATTCATGGCAACTGAAGCCACACCAACATAGGCATTATGTAATATGAAGATTGGGGCAAAAATAGCCAACATGGCAATGTGTCCTGCTGTCATATTAGCAGCAAGCCGCATGGTTAATGCAAAGGGACGGACGAACATACTCATAATTTCAATGGGGATGAGGATTATCAATACAGCTTTTGGTACATTCCCTGGTACCATATTCTTCCAGTGCTTAAAGAAACCGTGTTCCAAAACACCTGCAATAATGATGGCAAAAAAGGTGATTATCGCCAGAGAGGCTGTCAGTGTAACATTCCCTGTAGCAGTTGTGCCTCCATGGCCATGATTGATATAATTGAACAGGGGAATCAAACCGAGAATATTCATGGTCAGGATTAAAAAGAAAAAGGACATTATTAGAGGTCCCCATTTTAAAACGTGATCCTTTCCAACGCTGGGAATGAGGATACCGGTTCGCACGAAATCCACCACATATTCCAAAGCATTGGTGAGCCCTGTTGGTACTGGTCGTCCTTCCTTGCGGTAGCGTCTGCTGGCATATAAACCAAGAGTGATCAGCAGACCGGCAGCAATCCAGAGCATGATCACATGTTTGGTAATTGAGAGATCAACACCAAAAAGTTCAAAATGAATCATCACGTCGCTGTTTGCAACGTGCTCAATGATTTTATCCCCGATATTGGTACTGGTTCCATGGCTACTTTGAGCCATTAAGAATTCTCCCCTTTATCCTGTCCGTTTCCTGCCATAAAAAGCGGCCAATAATAAGCTTCGACCCCATGCCACGCAAGAAAGTTTATCAGTAATATTACAATAAATGTCATCTTATCTAAAACACCTGCTTCAATTTGAAATGCAGCCCAAATTCCGAGTAAAATAACCTTAAATATGAACCCAATAATATTGATCTTTTGAAGCCCTTGAGAGGTGTTAATCTTGTGATGTTCTACCCAGAACAGCAATGCCCCGCTTATGATCCCTGGAGGTAGAGCTCCAGCAACCACTGCTGCTACCAGATAGCCTCGATCTGCAAATAGAAAGGCGATGATCACAAGCGAGTTTAAGAGCAGGGCACTAAGACCCAGAACTTGCCATGGCCTCATTGATCATTGTTCTTTGTATATATACTTTTATATAGTTCATACATACCAATTACGACACCCAGGAGAGCACCTGTAAGTAATCCATATTGCGGCCAATCAAATTTCTGATCCAGGAAATAACCAACAGCCCCCAATCCCAGCACACTGCCCGTCATAGTGGAAGCAGTTGCCATGTATTTGTTGTGTCCTGAGTTTTTCAAGCAGGATTAACTCCCTGTTCGAGTTCATTAAAATCTGATTCCTCGTCCGAAATTTCTGGAGCCATTGAGCTGCGTCCCTGGAAAACAGCGCCATCTTCAATAATCAGTCGGGTCGCAATGACGTCTCCTTTGAGACGCCCTGTTCTACCCAAAGCCACCTTTCCTTTTACCTCCACATTACCACCAACAATACCTCCGATGATAGCATAATCACCCTTTATCCCACCTTTTACCACGCCAGATTCAGAAACGGTCACAAAGCCTGTCGCCTCAATGCTTCCATCAATAGTACCATTGATATGAGCACTTCCATTTATTTTCATATCACCGGATACATGGGTTCCGCGTCCCACGATGGTTTCGATACGATGAATTCTATTCGCCATCAGTCTCTTTCTCCTCTCCTGCATGAGGGCTTTCTTTAGTTAACTCCGTAATAAATCGAGCCGGATCTAACGGTACCCCCTTATGCCAGATCTCGAAATGTAAATGGGCTCCGTCAGAGATGCCCGTATTACCCATGATCGCAATTGGTTCAGCTCGATCCACGACCTGTCTTTGAGGAACCAGGTTTTGCTCGTTGTGACCATAAACCGTCAAATAGCCATTCCCGTGATCGATAATTATGGTATTTCCAAATCGGTAGGTCCAATCAGAGAAAATTACATAACCCCGTCCGGCGGCTTTCACTACCCGATCCTCAATGGAGGAAAGATCTATTCCAAGATGATCCTGACTGAACAAACCTTCACGCACCTGAAACCCGGCATTTACAAATCCATTAATCGGTAAATAAGTCGGTAGATCTTCCAATAAACCCATGGTCTCAAAAGGTGAAAGCGCCCAATTTTCTTCTATTGCTGATGAACTATCATTCATTTTTCCCGGGAAATCATAGTGGCCGCCCAGGGTATTCTCAATAAAATGGTTAATCTCTTCAATTCGCTTGGCATTCTTAAGTAAGCCGGCAACATCCTGTCGCTCATTCAACAGATAATCATTCTCTGTCTTAATCTCCTGATAATCCAAAGCCTTTGGTAAATAGTAGGTGCTAAAAACAAATATTAATCCAACGAGCAATAATGCCAGGAGTTTGATGAAATTGACCATTCGGGTGGTAATTGAAATTGATTTTCCGGTCGCTTCGTTATCCGGAAGGATAAGAATAGTGTATTTTTCGTGCTTCATGGAATCCTTAATCTATTATTGAGAACAATTCTTCAGAAAAGGGCTTATGATTTAAGCGAGTCAAAGAGCTCAATCAATCGCTCCAGGTCCTCATCTCCAAAATATTCAACTTCAATGGTGCCCTTCTTCTTCCCTGGTTTGATCTGTACACGGGTTCCAAGAATGGTCATGAGCGTTTCCTCACTACGACGGACGAATACAGATTTATTTACAGGTTTGGCAGGCTTTTTCAGTGAAGGCCTGATTCTATTCTTAAGTTTATTGACATAATTTTCTGTCCCGCGAACACTCATATTTTGGCGACGGACCTGTTTGAATGCACTCACCATCTCCGTACTGGAGTCTAAACCGAGCAGTGCCCGAGCATGACCAGCAGAGATTACCAGGTTTTTCACAGCTAATTTGATTTCAGCTGGGAGTTTTAGGAGTCTCATCGCGTTGGTAACAGAAGCGCGGCTTTTTCCAATATTCCCAGCAATTTCTTCGTGCGAAAGTTTATATTTTTTTACCAGGAGGGAGTAGGCTTCAGCCTCTTCAAGAGGATTAAGATTATCCCTTTGAAGATTTTCAATAAGGGCCAACTCCATCATGTCTATATCTGAGTCAACCTTGAGAATATGAATTGGGATTGTTTCAAGCCCGAGTTCTTGACAGGCACGTAGTCGACGCTCACCGGCAATAAGCTCAAATTCCCCATCCTGTTCCCTTACCGTCACAGGTTGAATTAGACCCTTGGCCTGAATCGAAGCCTTCAGGTCCTCAAAGCCTTGAACCGCTTTCTCAGAATCAAAATCCTGGCGAGGTTGAAAAGGATTGGGGCGGATTAAATTTGGATCTACTGCTGAAACAGATTGCGAATCCTCCTGCAAGGCACCTAATGAATCAAGTATTGCGTCCAGCCCTCTTCCCAGGCGCTTGGGCTTTTCAGGCATTTTCCATGACTTCTTCAACCAGACTCATATAGTTTGCCGCCCCCACTGAATTCGCATCATAGAGCATAATTGGTTTACCATGGCTGGGTGATTCACTGAGACGGACATTTCGATTGATAAAAGTCTTATACACTCGTTCTTTAAAATAGGTTTTCACCTCATCTGCCACCTGTTTGCTCAGATTCAATCGACTATCATACATCGTCATCAACACGCCTTCGATTACTAATGCCTTATTGATGGTTTTTTGCACCCGTCTTACTGTGTTCAGCAGTTGACCTAGTCCCTCAAGAGCATAATACTCGCATTGAATGGGAATTAGAATTGAATGGGCTGCCGTCATGGCATTCAATGTCAGCAACCCCAGCGAAGGAGGGCAATCAATAATAACAAAATCATAGTTGTCTTCTACTTCAGCAACGGCATCCTTTAGGATACGTTCCCGGGCAATAGCAGAGACCAATTCAACTTCGGCACCTACCAGAGAAGGACTTGATGGAATTAGATCTAGAAAGGGTAGTTCGCTCTTTTGTCGGATGTCTTCCAGGGTCATTTGTCCAAGCAGCACCTGATAGATGCTTTGTCCGTCAACTCGAACGGGATGTCCCATCCCAGCCGTTGAGTTGGACTGGGGATCGAGATCAATGAGAAGTGTTTTTTTCTCAGCCACAGCCAGACCGGCAGCTAGATTGACTGAAGTTGTGGTTTTACCCACGCCACCCTTTTGATTTACAATGGCGATAATTTTTGCCATAAGTTATTGTTTTTTAACGACCTTTCTCCTATTTAATCCGGCAATGAATATAATTTGACATGCCAGCAAATACAACTTGTAGCTTGCGATCCAACTTCTGCTTTATTCATCATCTTTGCCATGTTTAATTGGGATTAATTCTGGTATTGATACGGCCAGCAGAATAATAACTGCTCCCAGGAAACTTCTGCCAGACAATCCCTCTTTTAATAGTATCCATCCCCAGACACTGGCAAGGATAGGAATTAAAAAAGTCATATAGCTCATCTTAACAACGCTAACCTGCTTCAGCAGCCAAAAATATACACTAAAACCTATTGCAGAACCGAAAATAGCCAGATAAGCGGTGGCAGACCAAACCAACCCTGAAAATTTAATTGATGCAAGCGGTTCAAATATTAGACCCGAAATAAGTAATAGTAACGCCCCAATGAGCATTGCCAGCGTATTTGTGCTTACTGGATCTAGATGACTTCCTTCTCGCTTATAGAGTACATTTGAATAGGCCGACCCCGATATGGATATCAAGATCACCGCCATTCCCAGAGCGCTTTTTGACTCAAAACTTTGCCCCTGAATATCAAAAATTAAATAGGAGCCAATTAATGCCCCACCCAAACTAAACAGTTTGGAAACACTAAGCTTTTCATGTTTTAACATATAATGGGCGAAGAGAGAAACCTGAACAGGTAAAGTTGCCCAGAGGATAGCTGTAATATTGCTGTGGACGAATTGCATACCCCAGTAAGTAAAGCCATATCCAATAAAAAAGTTTCCTACCCCCAAAGTGATAATGACTTTACTGAAACCAGGTGGAGGCAATATTGCCTTTCCGCGCATTTTCTGAAAGATAACCAGTAAAGCTGCAGCCAGGAAAAAGCGGATTGCCGCCATTAAAAAAGGTGTTTCCCCGACACTGACCTTAATGGCAATCCAGGTGCTGCCCCATAATAGGATTAGAGTCATATAGACGATGGGAATCTGTAAACGTTCTTTTTTCACACGCTGAAATTAGTTCTGAACAGAGCATTGGCTATTCAAATGTTATCCAAGCTCAATAAATCTATTTTATTGTCTGTTTTAATTCATTTTCCAAAAAATGGGAAAGGATTCTTAATACAGGTAAATCTTCATGTGAGGATTAACGGATCTCCATTTAATTCCGGGTGCAACTCTTAATCGAAGATATCCATTTCAATGCTAAGAGATGGTTCGAACAAACCGTTTTTGAGAACAAGCATCCAACACCGTCAAATCAACAGCTCGTAAAAGTAATTCCCCTATACTAGTGATACTGAACAATTTACAACCACTTGGATGATGTAAGGGTAATAAAGCCGTAATGCTTCATGTTAATGAATACCACCAATATCTGATATTAACAATTTATGAGGGATGTATTATACAATTTCAGACTATTTATAATGCAAAATATATTGGCACAAATATAGCTAACCTAGATTTATAAATATAGGAATGCCATGAACATGACAGACATAGATCAACGCCTCTCTGACAAAAGCCGACCGGTCTTTACGATTGGAGTCGCGGCAGATCTCATTGGCGTTTCAGTCCACACTTTGCGTATGTATGAAAATGAGGGTTTGATACTGCCTCGCCGTACGGAAACCAAGCGTCGTTTGTATTCACAAATTGATATAGAACGCCTGCAGTGCATTCGTGTGATGATTGAAGACCATGGTTTCAATCTCGCTGGTATTAAAGCTCAGATGTCAATGGCCCCCTGCTGGGAAATCAAGGGCTGCACGGAAATCGATCGCTCAATATGTGAGGCATATGATTCAGCACTTGAACCATGTTGGATGGTAAAAGTCAAATCTCAAGCCTGTCAGGAAGAGGATTGTGCTGCGTGCCAGGTTTATCGAGAAGTTACAACTTGTGGGAACATGAAATCTTATCTAAGGCAAAACTGGAAAAATATATGAATCATAACATGAATCGACGTGAATTCATAAGGATCGCTGGAGTGAGTGCAGGCGGTCTTGCTTTTGCAACTCCTTTATTTGATATATCAAAAGGTGAAATTTTAGTTCCGGACGCCCTAACAGGTATGTATTCAAAAAGGACTCCTACTTATTGCGAAATCTGCTTTTGGAAATGTGCCGGGTGGGTTCACACCAATGAAAAGGGAGATATATGGAAAATTACCGGAAATGATGATGATCCACACTCAAATGGTCGTTTCTGTCCCCGAGGCACAGGTGGGGTCGGGATGTACAACGATGAAGATCGGCTTAAAACACCCCTCATTCGTACGAGAGAACGTGGAAAGCAGAAATTTCGTGAGGCCAGCTGGGATGAAGCGTTTACCTATATCGCCCATGGTTTAAAAAAGATTGCAGAGGAACATGGTCCCGAATGTGTCGCTCTTTTTTCTCATGGCTCAGGTGGTCATTACTTTGGAGATCTACTCAAGGCATATGGCTCAAATAACATTGCGGCACCCTCCTATGCTCAATGTCGTGGACCGCGTGAAGTAGGGTTTATTGCAACCTACGGTGAAGGTGTGGAGTCTCCAGAGCGAGTTGACATTCGTGACACCCGCTGCCTGGTTCTCATTGGTTCTCACTTTGGTGAAAACATGCACAATGGACCTGTCCAGGAAATAGCCCAGGCAACGGCAAAGGGCGCCACTATTATCACAGTTGATCCCCGTTTCTCAACGGTAGCCAGCAAATCAAAATTCTGGCTGCCAATTAAGCCTGCGACTGATATGGCTTTGTTGTTGGCCTGGATGCATGTGCTTATCTATGAAGAACACTACGATAAAGAGTACGTTGAAAAATACGCCTACGGATTTGAAGAGCTGAAAGCGCACGTGGCGCAGATGACACCAGAGTGGGCTTATGGAATTACAACCATCAAACCTGA
>JABMPR010000245.1 GCA_013202895.1 bacterium
AAAAGGGTGTCTCATAATTACAGGCATATTTTGGTGTCTTAAAAACGGTGGTTATTGCCCCCTGCTATTATGGTAAAAAGAAGCCCTAGATCAGTATCCAGGGCTCTCATTTCTATCAGGGATTATTTTCACAGATACTATAGATAAAGCTTAAGCTCCCGATTATAGTTTTTTCACTTTAACCATTTAGATGCTTTCGGTTTCATAATCTTTTTCAGCAAATCACGCTCTCCTTTGACAGGAATAAGTTTGTCATAACGCAGTCCGCCATTATAATCAATTTTATACTCGTAGTAGGTATCGCCATTGAGCGTTAGCAAGGTCAGTTTGCCGGCGGAGGGTGTGTTTCGCACAGCTCTTTCAAGTCGATCAGGGCTATAAGTTTTTCCATTGACACCGATGATTTTCACGCCATCGTACAACCCTGCTTGATCTGCTGGCCCATCAGGTACAACCCCCCCGATGACTCCATCTACATTGGCGGTTAATCCAACTGATTTATGGTATAGTTGAGCCTCCCAATAAATTTCTTCCCAATATTTCCAGAGATTCGATTCCTTGTCTGTGAAAGTAAACGCATACCCGCTCCGTGTAATGCCTTCTGGTCGGAAAGAATCTTCGGTGTGATTCATTTTTTGATCTATCAAATTCGCCCAGGGTTCATCAGCTAATTCCTGCAACACAGAAATCACCTCACCCAATTCCAAGGGTACCGTATGAGCGTTTGGGTCACCCTTACTGAAAATTTGGAAGCAGAAATCATCCAGGCTTTTTCTCCCCCCGGTAGCAGAGCGAATCCGGGTATCAAATTCCAGCCAGATCATAGCGCCTTCATCGTAATAATCCTGATTACGGCGAAGAAATCCCCAACTTTTAGAACCCTTACGGATCGTGTAATTGGCGACTTGCGTATCGCGTAACGAACGCCAACTACGACCTTGTTGATTGAAGTGCCGTCCCCAAAATAATGCCCACCCATCTAAGTTTTCCTCAAATGATTGAAAGCCAGAGCGGGTCCCTAAAACACCGCCTAAATATGTCGTCAATCCTTCGTAAACCCATAACATGTCCATGTTTTTAGTCATTTGATAGTCAGGAGTGTCCATGCCAACCGGTCGCCGATATTTTCCACACCAGGCATGAACAAATTCGTGTGGCATTACATACCCTAAATATTTATCGTATTCAGATGGATCTTTAAAAGCGTCGCCCCTTACCCCGTTTAAGCTGGAATTGCGATGCTCTAATCCATTTAAGGATAGCAAATCGCTGACGGTAAGTAGAAAATGATATTCTTTGAAATGAGTTCGGCCAAACAGTGCCTCTGCCTCATACGCCAGGTTTTTAAATGCAGTGTACACCGATTCATCTTTGGGCAGAAAGTCCTCGTCATCAGCTGCGATGTGGAGATAATAATCCGCCATTTTAGTTGTGGCATACTTGACCGTACTGAAGTTCAGGCCGCAGATTAGCGGCATATCAATTAACTCTTCAAAGGTGACTGGTTTAAAGACAAGCGTGTCGCCATTGACCTGATCAAAGGGGAGCGCGCTTCCATATTGCCAGTCCTTTGGTAGAAGAAGTTTGACTTGCACTACGATGTCGCGAATCGGGATACCCTCTGGGTAAAGAACAACTGTATTCCAATTGATGATACCGATTTGAGGATAACCGTAGCTATCGCAACCTTCTGTATTGGCTGTCTGTTGATTGCAGATATATGTCAGATTAGCGTTAACCCTAGATTTACCAGTGGCTCCCACCCAAGAGAAACGATAAATATTCTGCCAGTCGCGTTCCCATTCAAGTGTTTTATCGTTAGAATCGGTAAAAGTTAGACCGGCAATGTTGCCAACTGCACCAACAGGACCATGATGACCCGGCCACCATTTGGGGTAAAGCACGGCAGCATCGTCTGATGTGTTGAAAGTGATTTGACTACGTAGCAATTTCCGCGGTAGGTCAGTAGCGTCCACTACGATGAGCATTTTGGTTGAGGATGCAGTTCCAGGAGTTGGACTAGCAAATGCAAATGAAAGGATAAGCAAAGCTAAAATGCCGAATGTCCTGATAAGATGATTTGTTTTCATGATTTCCCCCTCTTCACATAATTAATTTCAACCAGCCCTGAGAATCAGAAGGAATAAATACTGCTTGTGGATCAGATTGGTATGCCTCGAGTGTAAGATACTTACATTAGCAAACACCCCAAATTTGCACTTATATGTCTCAAAAAGGGTGTCTCATAATT
>JABMPR010000021.1 GCA_013202895.1 bacterium
ACCTCCCTTCCTGGCTTGGTTCGACAATATACATGGAAGAGAAACGAAAGGTGATAAGAATTGTTCCTATTTAGCAATGAATGAAGTGATATGTGTCATGTCCAGCGGGACCCTGAGGGCTTGGAGGGCGTATCGAAGGGAACCGCAGAGCTTGTCAAAGTGCTGTCGAAGGAGACGATTAGTTGATATAGAACTGAAAATAGAATAACGAAAAAAGCTTACTTAATCAGAGACAATTTTAGCGTACTTGTGTCCCCAGCTTCACTCAACCTGAGAAAATAGATCCCTGAACTCAAACGACCCCCATCGATCTGAACCTGATGATTCCCCTGACTATAATAGCCCTCCAGAACCAGATCAATTCGTTGCCCTCTCACATTGAAAAGCTCCAGCCGAATATATCCTGCCTGAGGCAGATTGATCACCAGATTGGCTGCATCATTAAAAGGGTTGGGATAAGCAAACAGAGAATAATTTTGAGGTGTTTGTTCTGAGTTTCTATCATCCACACCCTCTGGAACCCAAAAGCAGGCCTTAAGATTCATTATCCGATCATAGGATGCATCAATGACACTTTCAGCAATGAGTCCGCTGGTCACCTTCTCCTCAACAATATCAATAATGGTTCCAACCAGTGACACACTGTCACGCATATGGGTGGTGTAGAGGAGTATGTCCACACCGGCATTTATGGCCAGTTCGATGGCTTCTTCAAAATCATAATTATCCTGGATGGCACGCATGTACATGGCATCACTCACCACCACCCCCTTATAACCCAGGCCGTCCCTTAATAAGCCATTTAACGTGAGCTTGGACAGGGTGGCCGGATGCAGGCTGTCAATATTGGCATTGACCAGATGACCGGTCATGATCATACCTGAAAACCCATTTGCCAGCAATATTTCATAGGGGACCAGTTCGTCACGGGTCCAGGTGTTGCTGACATCGGTAAAGCCAAAGTGGGAATCATCTTCGGTGCTGCCATGTCCCGGAAAATGCTTGAGTGTAGTAATAATCCCGGCTTCATTAAATTCATCAATAAACCAAGCGGCATGGGTGGCCACTGTATTTGGGTTGTCTGAAAAGCTGCGTCCATAATAACCAATGGCTGGACTGTTTGGATTTACATTTACATCTACAACAGGGGCAAGGTTCAGATTAAGCCCTGTGGATTCGAGCCATCCAGCCATCTTGGAAGCTTGACCACGGGTAGTGGTTTCCAGATTAAAAATTGTGCCCATTTGATACGCCGTGTGAGTGGCTTCAAACCCATTCTGTTCATCAAGACGAGCCACGACACCACCTTCTTCATCCACTGAGATAAATAAGGGTGTTTCTGCCATATACTGGAGACTATCTGTTAGTTCTTTTATCTGGCTTGGATTGGCCAGATTATTAGCTAGGGTAACAATACCACCCAGATTTCTATTTTTAATATCATATTGTAGACTGTCTGAAATCTCTGTTCCCCAGAAACCAACCATAATCATTTGTCCGATCTTATGTCGCAGAGCCTCATCGGCATGGGTAATTAAAACCGGAAGAAGAACGAGGATCAGGAAAAGGAGGCGGATTTTTAGCATGAAGGGGACCAGTCAATAGGGAAAGCAAACATTTTATGCAATATAGAATCCACCTGCAGGGTTCAAAGCAATATGCAACTTGACCAACAGAGATAAGTGATATACTTTCAGCCATCCGTTTACAGCACATCTATGTATTTCTGCTTAATGGACGCGATAAAACAATTCTGAAAAGGATATATATGAAGATTATGCTGAAACTAAGTTTATTTGTTTTCCTGTTTGCAAGCACGTCATTTGCCGGTGTTTTTGATTCCACAAAAGTTGTACTTCCCCATAAAGGAGCTCAGGCGCTGGAATTTGGACTCTCAGGACTGTTAAACTTTAATTCCTACATCGGTAATAGTATCTCTTTAAAAAAAAGTTCAGAACGCCATACAAAGCCACTAGATTATCTCTATATACATCAGTTCACGGATACAATGAATCGGGTCCTGTAAATGAGATCTCCTATAATCCATATCCTTCTGATTCAACGCTGCATTCAACTATTTTCGATAGAACTCAGGTGCTTAGAAATAATGACCTCATGCTTACGATCCAGAGAATCAGATATTCCCAACCCTACAATAATCTTTCACTGCTTATAGGTATAGGACCAATTCTGGGCGTGGATATGTACCGTAGTGAGTACAAAAGTGTATCAGATTCACCCCTAAGTAGTTTGAGTCATATCGAGAATAGAGACGTGGTCAATACCTATTACACCGGATTTCTGCCAGTTATCGGTGTTGAATGGTTTATGCATAAAAATTTCAGCTTTCATGCAGAGTATTACACGACCATAAAGCTTGGCTGGCGATTTAAAGAGGATTACGAAAAGGTGGTCTATACCAGTGGTGACTGGCGCGTGAAAAATAGTGATCTATCAGGTATGTATTACAATGCCAGTGGGAATGCTCGCGGTGGGATATCATTTTACTTTAAATAGCACATAAAATTGAAAGTGCTTCAGGGAAGTCATATGAATACAAATGCTATACATCCCATCCTTGTCACCGGTGCCAGTACGGGCATTGGAAATCATCTTAGCAAACATTTAGCAGAGCAGGGACACCTGGTCTATGGAACTGTCCGTAAAGATGAAGATTTTAAAAAATTGCAGACCATTGAGAACTTAATCCCCATCAAGCTGGATGTGAGAGATCCGCAACAGATCCAGGAAGGTTTGAAGCTCATCACGGAAGCCGGTCATGGCTTGTATGCACTGGTCAATAA
>JABMPR010000246.1 GCA_013202895.1 bacterium
AAGTAAGATTGCTCAAGCCATTCAACTTTGTAAGTAAGGCATTGTCTTCTATAATCAGACCACTACCAACAGAAGTAAGATTGCTCAAGCCAGCCAGATTTGTAAGTGCGGCATTGGCGTGTACAAACAGATCACCACCCACAGAAGTAAGATTGCTCAAGCCAGCCAGATTTGTGAGTGCAGCATTTAAAAATACCCCCAGACTACCACCCAAAGAAGTAAGATTGTCCAAACCATCCAGATTTGTGAGTAAGGCATTGCCACCTACATCCAGAACACCAACCACAGAAGTAAGATTGTCCAAGCCATCAAGATTTGTAAGTAAGGCATTGTTCTCAACATACAGATAACCACCCACAGAAGTAAGGGGTGAAAGTGGTGTTAAATCAACTATGTCAGAACCGGAAATTGTAAGGTTACCCGTAATAGAAGTTCCTGCAAATGAATTTACTTCTGCTTGTGTATATAGAGATACATCCCCATCAATAACTTGAGCGCTACTTACAGAAAACAGTCCCAAAAATATCATGTTAACAAAAAGTTTTGTAACAAGTTTAATTTGACTCATAATTCCTCCATGGAAATTGTTTGCCGGTGTTACGGTGATTATGAAGCGCATTGTAAACCCCCTTAGATTATAATCGTTCTATCATTTTTAGGGTAGAATTTATGGAAAAATCAAAATCTGTCACCCATACAAAACCTTTACTACCCCCCTACAAAACCTTTATCAGGCAGGTATAAAACTTTTTGTGCCACATTTGGAGAAAATTAAAGCGATTGTCGAGTTGGCTGCTGATAACAGACCAATTAGTCACCCTTTGATGGCTAGAAATAGGCCCACCAATTACAACATATTGATATTATGTTATTTAGAGTATGTTTTGAAAAAGCGTAGCCTGCGGAAACGTAGCCTGCCCAATTACATTTTATCGTAAATACACCATCTTGATTGTTTTTGTATATGATTCAGCACTCAATCTACAGAAATACACGCCCGTACTCACTTGGTTACCAGCTTGGTCCATCCCATTCCACTGCACTTCATAATAGCCTGGAGGTTTAGCACCTTCCTGCAGCGTCATGATTCCCTGGCACCTGTTGATCTTTAGGGGCTTTTGATTGTGGAGTAACAGAAATGAGAAGTACCAGTTATTTGAGTTCTTTTTCAATCCAATGACCTACTTGATAATTGGCTCCTACTCTGCCAAATGTGCTGGACAGATACAAAGAAGCAGTGCTGCTTGCCCATGTTCAATATATTGCACGATAGACGGCAGTGTTCATATCTACGATGACGATATTATCACCAGATCCTGCGATGCTGGCATGGCCGAAAGTGGCAATATCACTGTCGAAAAAGAATGGTTTGGTATTGTTGTAATTAGCGCCATCCCACCTTGAAATTAAATTCCCATTTGAGTCGTAACGATTAACTGTATTCCGTTGACCATCAGTAATGAATACATTTCCTTGCTCGTCAGCATACAGACCGATGGGAACCAAGGATCCGCGATTCTCGTCGAACCCGATCCAGTGCATCAATTCGTTCCCGGATTCATCAAGCTTGTAGATTTGGCCATCCCAGTTGGTGAGATACAGATAACGGTCACCTCCTGGTGTATTTGATCCTTCGGAAACGACACCGATCCGGATAGGCAGATCACCCGAAGTGATGATCAAATTCCCATCGAAATCATAGATCTCGTAAATCTCTCTTTTAGCCAGGAGGATTCTGTTCGAGGAGAGTTTCGACATTCCGAATACTCTGCCAGAACCAGGTCTCATGATACCGTTATCTCCCCAGTCCGTATCCAGCGAAAAGTCAAGTGTCTCAAAGTCGCCGATAAACTTCAATATTTTGCTGTCTGAGAAATATGGAGTTTCAATGAACAGAACAAATAAAGTCGTGCTTGTGGATTCAGGCTCCTTGATCAGCAGTATCTGAGCCGGTACAACATGCGGGAAGACCTCTGGTTCGATGTTAGCAAAGCTGGTGGAATCTACCGGGTCAGTGTTCGTAATAATCTCATACATGTCTGGCATGCCATCATCATCTGAGTCTCCCGAAATAAGTCTGGTACCATTACGGTTGGGATACCATGTACCCCGATCTGTCACCATACCATCATCCGCCTTCCAGGTCCACATACTGAGTTCCCAACGTTTGTCTAGCACTGCGAAGAAAAGGTAAATACTATTATCGTGGGCCAGGGCATCTGCCTTGCTGCAATGATATTGAAAATCTGTTCCAGACCCTTCGCGGACGAACCTGTGGCAAAAAATGGTCTCAGGTGCCGTACTGATTTTGAGTTCGTTGCTGGGAGTTATCAGCCCCCCTTTATCTTCAACTAAAACCCTGTAGTAATATTCCGTATTCGGTTGCAGGTCCATGTCAATGAAACTTGTTTGGAAAGGATAAGGCAAGGAGGTCACCAAAGTGGATGCGTCGTTGACACCTGCTTCAACAGATCTGTAAATATGGTATTCCTGGAAATCATCGATTCCACTCTGAGTCCAGCTGAAGGTTATAAGGTCATCACTGATTGTCCCGACCAATTCAGGGCTCAGGTTTACGGAATCTGGGAAGTCATTGGGGGTGTCTGGATCAAAAATGTTCGTGTGTGAGGGATCTTCGGCGCAAGCCATGATTATTAATGCTAGCGATAAAACCAAAAATTGACTATTAAAATTTTTCATGATGCACTCCATGGTAAACTCTGATGAAAACCTTTTTAGCACAGTTACTTTTTTTTCTGCATATCCTGACTGTAAACTTTGATCTGGGATCTGGAATCCATGTAGGCATCAATGATTCCGTAGACCCAGACTGTACCAAGTGCACCCAGGCTACCCCAGTTCATTTTGGAGTAGGTCTCGACTTCATCATAGCTAGATTGAGCAAGCTCACTGTTGCCTGCCCGCTCATAACTATTCAATGATTGCTTGTACATGAGGTAACTAACGACGGTCGATATTGCCAAAACGGTTTCCGCACCAAGGACAAGACTGCCTTTGGTTGGCTTATCGTTATAGAACTGACCCCAGCCAGGAACAATCAGGGACCTGAAAGCTGCGGTAATGGGATAACGTTTTACAACTGCCAACCCCGCGCTCACGCTCATGAAATTTGTAGCAGGTACTTCTGCTGATGCAGATTTGAGTACCTGGCCCGATTCAACATTGATAAGCCTGGCTGCAATAAGAAACCTGGTTTCCAGATCAGCTACTGCCCCCGTAATAAGTAGATTCGCATCCAGCAATTCGCCCACCTCAAGATCTCCCTGGGTCAGACCACTGAGGCTCAGTTTCATCTCTTCAATAAGGTCTTCCAACTTGTCACGCTCGATAACGATTACATCATCATAGTGAACTAGTGATGCATTCACCAAAATGGTAGCTGCCTCACCCAATCCCCGGGCTTCCGTCCGACCAGCAGTGGTCTCGAATGGCATAACGGCAATATGTTTTCTACTTAGATCTAGATTCAGAAGTAACTCATCCACAAGACCCCCAACAATGTTGGTCACGACCAATGAATCTGATCGAGTGGTTTCTGCTTGAATTAACGAACTAAGCAATAATAAAAACACTGCAATACGTGTCCAGAATTTCCATCGCATAAGTGTACCCCTTTTGTATGATGGAGACATCAATCCCCTGGTGTTAAGGTGCATGATGAATTTACCTGTACCTCTTTTGAACATTTGGCAAACTATGAGCTAAAAATAAGAGAGACTTCTCTGGCTTCCTAATCATGTTATCAACACCTGCTGGTGTCGTTGTTTTCGTTTCCGATAACCTGCAATTTATTGAGTCGATTAAAATTTTATTCTGGTGCGTAAGCGTGGAATATTAGGTATGTGAGAGGAGTGCCCCACGGGAATGGGGGGGTACCCATATTAATAACATGTCACTTTATCAACTTTTTAAAGGCATTCAATGGACTTAATCATGCATCCCTGCTTAAGAAATATGGATTCACAAATTACAACATGTAGATAATATGCTATTTAGAGTGTTTTATTTTAAATGTAGCCTGCGGAATTGGAGCCAGCCCAATCAGATCAGCGCAAATACACCCTCTTGATCGTCTCTGGGTAATCCTTGTGTATTTACTTCAAGCTTTTCATAATTTCAGGCAAAATGCTAGCATTCAATTTCTCACTAGCATTATTCAAAGCTTTATTGGCAGCATTGGCATAGGAAAGATCAATCCCTTTCTCTCGCGAAATTGAATCTTTGTAAATTTCATCTCCGGTTGTACGATCAACAAGACTCAAGCTTACATCAGCAAAAGCAGTAAACATTCCACTGAACTCAGTACCCTTATTAGCGGATGCACGAAGAGTCATCTGCCAGTCTGCTTGGTCTGGGCTTTTGACAAAATGAAACCCATTTTCAATAAATAGATTTTTTAGTCGGGGCTCTACCTGCAATTGGGTCAAGGTTTCGCCATCAAATACTTCTGATGACTCCAGATAAATAGTAGGATTAGTGACATCCAGAATTATTCGGGCGCTCGGCAAAGGGATGGTTTCGATGATGCCTTTCAGTATGGGATCGTGTGAATCATTTATCAGACCACTTAAATCGATCGTGGTTTCCAGAATCTGAAGCTTTTCCCCTGAAGTGATGGATGTTATCTGGAGTTGGGCAAAACCGCGTCCCCCAGTGTTAATGGACTCCACCAACTCTCCCGCCCCTTTTTTGAAATTAACCCTGAGGGGCAAGTTACGGATTGCCATTCCATTGGAAGATTGTGCCTGCATGCTGAGTTTCTCGATTACGGGTTTACCCAATTTCGCGGCTGCGCTGGGTTGATTGGGGGAAAGCGTGATATCGGTGAGCAAAACCTGAATAAACTGGTTGATCTCGTTACTTAGGATCACTGATTTCCCATCAATTTCAGTGGCTAAAGCTTCATTAAGATAGGGGATCAGGGGTATAAATGCCTGGATAGCAGCAGAAAAGCTCTCGGAGAAATTGCTCAGGGCTATCGCTTCCTGGGCTTTTTTATAAAAATCAGTGGATAGGTTAAGGGCAACCTGGCGTTTCCGGGCCTGCACGGCTGCATACTGGGCTTTTGAGAGACGGTAATAAACATAGAAATAGTTCTGGTCCTGATAGCTATCCATCAATTCGTGACCTTCAAGATCGGCAACCGCCTGTGATCTTGCTGTTGCCATATATTCATCTTCTGTAATGGCACCTTTTTCAATGAGGGTGGTGATGATGTCGCTGGTGACAGTAACCGTGATCTGGGATGCCATATCCGCCAGAGCGAGATCCTGTGCGCTTTTCTGGGCTTCCGTTCCATACTGATTTTTAGATGCGGAGCCGATACCGGTGTAATAGTTGGGATCAACGGGGTAATCCACCAGCCACTGTGGTTTGGGTTTTTCAATTATATTTTGGGGTGTAGCACTTGGGGTACTACTTGATCCGCAACAATGGATCGAGAAAATGACGATGCCAATGCACAGCGAGTTAAATAAGAATTTCATTTGGACCTCTAACTATCAGATGCAAATTAATTTTCGCTTTCAATCAAAAATTCACTCAAAATTTACCTTTATTGTTTCAAAAACAGGCCAATTACTTCAGAATCAATGCTTTCTTTGCAATCCGATAATCTGGGGTACTTAGAACTATGAAATACAGTCCGGATGACACTCCATGACCACCATCATTTAATCCATTCCACTGAGTCACATGGTAACCCGCCTGTTTCTCACCGGAATAGATGTCTCTAACAAAGCGCCCCCGGATGTCATAGATAGAGATAGACATATCACTATCCTTGGGCAGTCCATACTCGATTGTGGTACTAGCATTGAATGGATTGGGGTAATTCTGGCTTAGACTATAAGTCGTTGGAATTGGAATAAGGTCGATTGAAGTTCGCTTTTGTGTGACATTGCCATCTTCTTGAGTTCCCTGGACCGCCACCTCAATCGAATACTTCTGCCTTGTTGAGGGGCTCAATTGCAGTTGTAGTAGCATGTCATTGGATTCAGTTAGCTGACTGCTCGTAATCAAGATGTAGCCACTATCCGGGTTGGTGTCAACGAATACCATCGAAGAAGCTGATACTTTTGCTAATCCCTGGTTCTGGATGTCAATAGCCACAATTGATGGATCATATTTAATGATTGTCTGCGTGGCTAAATACTCTTCTTTGTCCAAAACAACTGTGAGTTGGTTCCCCTCCTGGATGGCTTCCAGTGAGACCAGGTGGAATCCATCAATGACTGGTGGTACCTGTTCAATCCCAACTGACCAATTCCACATTGAAGCAAAGGTTGCCAGATCAAAGATGTTAAAGATTGAGTCTGGTTGGATACTGATATACGGAATTTCATAGGTATTGGGAGCCAATTCATAGGGGAAATAATCGGCATGCCAGGCTAGGACAAAATCACTGAAATCATCAAAGTTAAATATATAATCCTGATTATAGTCTCCCGCAGGTGTAATGTGGACCAAAACTGTATCATTATCAACGGGACTACCCTCAAATGAGCCGTTTCCGTTGCCGTCCAGGCCATATCCCAATCTATTTGTCCAGTCCTGAGCAAAAAATACAATCATTAGTGTATCCAGTGAAACAAAACCCTGGGGGGTGGAGATACTCACATCTTCACCACTGACTGATCCCTCTATATCATAAGAACCAGCGATTGTACCAATAACCTGGGTACCAGCGCTAATGTCCAATGAATCCATTAGCTGACTAAATCGTACGTTTATAGTCCCCAGGGGTGTGATTTGAGCGAGGTTGGCGATCAACCGGGGATATTCTATAATGATACTGAAAATGTCCGAATAAGCAATATCAGTAAGCCCAACAGCATCTCTGACGATTGCCTTGATTTGACAATTCCCTGGTGCATCCGGTATCAACCAGGAGTAGGTCGGTCGCCCCTCAACAGGGTATAAATCTTGAACAATTGGAATCCAGGTGGCTCCAGCATCAATTGTATAATTCAGGTCAAGCCCGGTTACCTCAACATTATCTGAGGCGACGACACTAATGTCCATTATGCTTCCAATCCCCCACTCTACCGTATCTGGTATGGAGAAGAAAGAAATGACTGGACTCGTATTGTCGGTAACTGAGAAGTATTCGCTGATATCTTCTGCAGTATTTCCAGCCACGTCCATAACATCCATCTTTATTCTGGCACTATCGGATACACCATCGCCAATCCCAAATGCAAAGCTAGTATCATCGAATGAAATCTGTACCAGATTCTCAAAAGGCTCACTTGGATTGTTGGAATACCAGAGCTCAAACCATTCAATGCCGATATTATCAGATGCTTCCCATGATACGAAAAGGGTATCATGCTCTCTAACAGTAGTGGTCTGGGTTGGATTCACAATAGAAATTAGAGGTAGCGTGCCATCATTGATAGAGAATGATCCTATGAGAGTGTCTGCAGAAATATTGCCCGCTAAATCACTTACCCAAATAGCGAACTTACAATCATTTGAGATTATATCGGGCGCGACCCATTCAAGTTCACTAAGATTGGCATCTACACTGTCCAAAAATGTGAACGTTGCCCCCCCATCTGATGTGAAAAATAGCTTTGCCCAATTCAGACCAAAATTATCAACGGCCATCCATCTGATCATAACCAATTCACCGTTTACAACCTGTTCTAAATCAGCAGACGTTTGTAATGATACTTGGGGAGGAAGAACATCTAATTCTCCCTCAAACCTTATTGCCCACACATTTACGTCCGTAGGATCCGGATGTATCCAGCCAATAGCGAAATATCCATTATCAGCAGTTTGGATAGCTCTTGCTCCCCAATTGTTCTGATCGAATAATTCCGTAGTTACCCATTCCAGATTCCCCTCAGATGTTGTTTTTAAAAGCGGTGTATATAGAGTGTCGAATAATTCGTCCGCGCCAAATCCAGTTATTAAAAACCCATCATCATCGCATTTATCAATAGAATGAAATTCAATATGTTCCCCCAATCTATATTTCCGATCCCACAAAACATCTCCTTCTTCGCCAATTTTCAGTAACCAACCCTTGGACCCTGTTTGTGTGGCATCATAAATCTTTCCGCTAAGTATGTAATTCTCCTCCAGTTGTATTAAATCCAGTACGAAACTACTATCCTCTACTCCATAAGACTCAGACCATTCTTCATATCCAGAGCTATCGAGTTTTAGAAAGTAAGGGCGTTCACCTCCAGCACCATTGGACGAAGAATTGCTCAAAACAGCAAAGCCTCCATCGCTAGTTCGTATAATTGAATAACCCCAGTTCATACCAGGGCCACTATGAATTCTTTCCCAAACTTCATTTCCATCCGAATCAACTTTTTTAACCATCAGGTCAGAGAGGTTTATAGTTGAGGAGTATTCATATAACACAACCACGCCATCATCAACAGATACCAGATCACAACCTTGTTCATTCTCACTGGCACCATATGATATATTCCAAATATTATTTCCATCTGAGTCCAATTTTATCAACCTAAAATCAAAATTATTTTCACCGGTGATATAGGTTGTGCTTAAAATGAATAAATTACCTGAATCCGCCTCCACAAAAGCTACTGGCCTATCCTGTTCCGGTCCATAATATTGCCAGGTCCAATTAATCTCGCCCATAGGATGATATTTTTTAACAAATATATCAGTATCCGTTGTTCCTGAATCATCATAGATGGATCCCAATACGAGCAATCCTCTATCTGAAGTCTGGATTGCATCACTAGGCTGATAAGAATAACTATCGGTGCTATTTATGATATCTATCCAAATAGGCTCAGGCACATCGTATTCTTCTATTGATTGATGAAAATAATATGCTCCCATATCCGCCCTGGTATCATCAGGATCCAGTGGTGATGTTGGATTTCCTGTATCAATACATGGGGAATCACTTTGTAATCGGTAATCACTATCGGCCGCGTTAACGAACAAGGGATCCTCGTCGATATTTCCTTCACCAGTCCACCCATTTTGGACATCTGAATAGTTGATGGTGAGCGAACCGAGTTCTTCATACACCTGGTCGGGACTATTTCCCCATATTATGCAATTGTTAACAGTCAGAATTGTATTGGCATGCGAAGAGTTTAATCCCCCTCCTGTTACAGCAACATTGTCAACAATGGTCACTTTATTTAAGAAGGTCTCTATACTTTCTGTCCCATGGAAATAAACGCCCCCATATGCGTTGGCAATATTCCCTTCAACAAGCACTCTCTCGAATGTCGGATTCGCTTCGGTGCAATAGAATCCACCTCCAAGATTAGTAGCAACGTTGCCACGAATTATAACATCGGTAATTTTGATGTCTGAATTTATCTCACAAAAAACACCACCACCCAAAGTTGCATCATTGCTGTCAATTAAGCAATTTTCAATTCGTGCTTTGGAGTTTACATCAAAGCAGAGTCCACCACCAAAGGAGGTAGCTGTATTTCCAGATATTCTACAACTGACTATTTGAGGGGATGTATTATAGCAAATTATACCTCCCCCATTTAATGCTCGACCGTTTCTAATGGTAAAACCTAGTAGAACTGCTGTGCTATCTTCAGCTGATCCGAATGTGACCACACTACTGGCTTGGTCGCCATCAATAATTGTCTGGCTGATATATGAGGTGTCCCCGGTGATCAGTGTAAGTGAACCTAAAACAACGTTTTTCCCGTTATAGTTAATAGTTTCAACATAAGTGCCTGGTAGGACTAGGACTGTATCATTGCTTTGTGAAGCATCAATCCCAAATTGAATTGAAGCAAAGGGAGCATCCTCTGATCCATTACCTGTTTCATCTGAGCCTTCGGTAGAAATATGCCAAACAGGTCCTTCATAAGCAGGTAATTGATGATAATAATAGGCACCCATATCCATGCGCGTACCATCAGGATCCTGATCGTCAGGGTCAGTTTCCCATGTATCCGTATCTCCATCTAAATCCGGGTCACCAGAATCAATACATGGCGAGTTCGCAAGGAGGTAAAAATCATTGCTTCCTTCATCGGAGAAGACTGGGTCAATATTATACTGATTATTTTCACCAATATCGTAATCACAATGATCAGGGAAGGTATTGATTTCAATGTTGTTATAGTCAAGGTCCCAACAGGTCGGTCTAAAATCATTATTGTCCTGAATGGCGTAGTTCTCAGCCGGGATATTATCGAATATGATGGTATTTCTCATGTGTAATACAGCTTCTTGCCCTGGTTCAGGTATATTATCAAGCATGGTAGCCTGCCAAATCCCACCACTGGCATCCGCATTCGTCCCAGTATTTTGGGATATGGTGACATTATCTAACCATAATTGTCCTTCATTCTGAATGGCTCCAGAATTTGTCCCTGCGTTGCCAAATAAAACACTCCGAGTCAGTGAAGCAATAGCAGGGATATCAGATCCAGCATTACTATTGACATATAAACCAGCACCACCATCAAATTCATTTGTGTTGTCATGAATTAGGAGGTTTTCACCAATCAATTCTCCGGTACTCAGCACCAAAATACCGATTCGATTGTTAAATATTTCAGTGTCGGTTAATTGAACAGTAGCATCATACTCTATTCGTACTCCTATTGGCACTGCACCGCTCATATCATAAATAACTAAATTGTTTAGACTTGGATTACTGTTCCTGATTTTCACACCAGCATTTCCATTAATAAGGGTAAATCCAGAGAGGATTGTAAAATCAACTTCTTCAATTATAACTACATCATTCCCGTTTCCATTAATAACGGTTTGAGATATGTATGCGGTGTCTTGAGTGGTGAGAAAAAGCGACCCAATAACTAGCCTTTTGCTAATATAGTCAATGTTTTCATTAAATGTGCCGGGACGGACCAAAATGGTATCAAGATCATTTGCCAGATTGATCCCGTGCTGAATGGAAGCAAAAGGGTTATCCACTGACCCATCACCAGTATCATCTGAGCCCTCCATTGAAACATGCCAAACAGGACCTGTATAGTATTGATGGTAATAAAAAGCTCCCATATCCATCCGTGTTTCATCAGGGTCTTGATCATCAGGGTCCATTTCCCAGGTATCTCCGTCTTCATCGAGATCTGGATCTCCAGTGTCAATACAGGGACTATTTTCCAGCAGATTGTAATCTCCAGCGAGTGTATCTACAAATAATGGATCTATATTTATGTTCCCGCCACCAGGAACACCACCTTCTATGTTACTATAGGTAATCATGGACCCATTTGAAGTATTGTAGCTGTCCGGAGTGTTATTCCATACTATGCTGTTGGTAAAGGTAGGCTCACAGTCAAGATCATATCTATATATCCCTCCCCCTGCATTAGCGATATTATTAGCAATAGTCACATTCGTTAATATCGGGTCAGCATTGGAATCGATCAGGTAAATTCCCCCGCCCCCATCATCAGGCTCAGTCCCGGTTACCTCATTATCTGAGATCAGTACATTAGTTAAAATTGGATGAGCATCTCTGATGTAGATGCCTCCACCTCGTCTATTTACTGTGTTACCCTGCACTCGACTCTGCGATAATACGAAATCATCCACGCCCCTAATGTATATTCCGCCTCCGTAGTCATTACAAACATTATTGTTGATGCTAGTATTTGTAGCTATCAACGACGAGTTAAGGTCTATCCCAACAAATAGACCGCCACCAAGCTCATCAGCTTGATTATTGCTCACAGTCACATTATCTAGATTGATACTGGACCCATTTGTAATGAAGATCCCTCCACCATTGGAATTTTCACTAGTATTCCCAACTACTGCACTTTGTGTCATAACTAAGGTTGAGCTGGTAATATAAATCCCTCCACCTTGGCCATTCGTTGTCAAATTATCGGTGATCTCAACGCTATCCATGGTAATGGTACTTCCTGAAAGATAGATTCCCGCTCCTCTTTGCGATGTGATATTGTTTTTGATATCAACATTATATAATGATAGCTCAGAACCAATAGCCACAATCCCCCGTCCATTACCGTTTAAAACCGAGTGTAATATCGACACATCCGATTCGCTGAAGCTGATGCCTACGTTGGTATGGCCACGGATGTTTAAATGACTTAGAACAGGATCTCCAAGACAACTGATCCCAATGCTGCCATTTTGAATCGTAAAACCAGTAAACAATGCTGTACTATCAACATCTCCATCAAAGCTAACGTTGCCATCTATGATCGTGCTGCTCACATAACTGGTATCAGCTGTTGTAAGCAATTGAGATGCAAGAACGATACTCATTGCATTAATACTGATGTTTTCACCATATAAACCTGGATACACTATCAGTGTATCCCCATTCCACGTAGCTTCGATGCCACGTCCTACGGTTAAAAAGGGATCTGTAAGCCCACCGAATGAGGAATCTGAACCCGTTGTCGAAGTGAAGTAAATATTTCCGGATATTCGCTCAAACAGCGGATTCTCGTATGCACCCATATCTGGAACCGACCCAGGAGGGTCTGGACGAATGTTGCCATCCAAATCCACAGCTGGTGCACCCTCCACAATACCAGTACCAATACACGGACTACTGTTTGAAAGATGATAGTCCTGGTTGTACATATCCACAAATAGTGGATCAGTATTGAGATTACCGACCCCAGGCGTCCTATCCTCAATGTTACAGAACGAAGCCGTCACATTTGAGATTGTGCTAGGAGAATTATGCCAAATAATGGAATTAATGAATACCGCTTCAATGAATCCAATGATTGCTCCACTATTAGGAGCCCAATTATTGGCAATTGTGACATTTGTGAGAACTGAACTTGAACCAAGTCCCCCGTAAATACCACTACCAGCGCCATCTGTTGATTCAACAATGTTGTTTGTGATAAGAACGTTCGTCAGCGATGGTGAACTGCCATTACAATAAATTCCTCCCCCTCCATATTGCACATTGTTCCCTTGAATGGCACAGTTAAGAAAAGAATAATCACCATCTCCATCGAGATATATACCACCTCCAAGTCCGTTAATCTCGTGTGTTACAATGTTTCCATTAAAGGAAGTATTGGTAGCTGATAAAACACCCCAAGTCATATGTATACCGCCGCCATATTCAGTAACTTGGTTAGAGTCAACCTTCACATCGTTTAACGTAATCCCAGAATTGTTTTGACATTGAATCCCCCCCCCAACACCTGCTGTGTTATTTACTATTTCACAGCCCTCAACAACTGGGTGTCCATTGTGATCACTGTAAATACCACCACCAAATGTACTTGCACTGTTTCCCGATATTTTAAGATTAATCAATCTTGGACTAGAAGCATCACAGTAAACTCCACCGCCAGCGAGTGCAGATCCATTCCTAACAGTAAAACCGTTCAGAATGGAGGTTGTGTCCTCGCTGGAATTAAATGTAACAACACTTCCTGACTCATTCCCATCAATAATTGTTTGGCTGATATATGAGGTGTCTCCAGAAATCAGTGTTAGTGATCCCAATACAACGTTTTTGCCGTTATAATTAATATTTTCAACATAGGTGCCTGGTAGGACTAGGACTGTATCATTGGTTTGAGAAGCATCAATCCCGAATTGGATGGTAGCAAAAGGAGATTCTTCCGATCCATCACCATCATCATCAGACCCATCCGTGGAAACAATCCACAGTGACCTGTTAATTGCAGTCTGATTTTCAAATGCACCCATGTCTGGAGTGGTTCCGAAAGGTCTTGGTCGAGGATTTCCATCCAAGTCAGTTGCTGGCACATAATACCATGCCTCACCTATTTGAACTGAGTCAATTCCAGAACCGATGCAGGGTGAATCGTCAGATAGTTGATAATTGCTACTTGCGGGATTCACGAAACTGGGGTTTAGGCTGAGATTGCCAGATAGCCAATTTACAACTCCATTATCGATATTTACTATACTGTCAAGCCCGCCTAAAATGGCTGAATGCGTAATGTTCGCTACTGCAGATTCAGCTGACAATAGAATCTCTTGAGGTTCATTATTCCATAAAATCGAGTTTACTATGTTAAGTTCTGAGTGATACATGCACTCAACTGCCCCGCCATTATCTGTAGCAGTATTCCCGCTTATTGTGACGTTTATCATGGTTAATTCAGAGTAATTGCCACAAACAACACCACCACCGCTCCACTCGGCTACGTTATCATAAATGACCGTGTTGCTTATGATTGGGACTGAATAATCCTCACAGAAGAATCCACCGCCCCAACCGTTGCTACTGTTATCGTGAATAATCGAGTTGAGTATTAGTGGACTCGCGACTTGGCAATATATCCCCCCTCCTCTAGTCCACGATTCATCGGGCATACGATTATTCTTGATTACCAAGTGATCAAGTATTGGGCTGGAATAGCTACAATAAATCCCACCGCCACGGGTCGACCAACCCCCACCATTTTGGATCGTAAATCCATACAGTTGTGCAAACTCAGACTCTCCACCAGTAATAGTCACAACACTTCCATTCTGATCTCCGTCTATAATTGTGCCACTGATATATGATGTATCACCCGTAGTAATAGCCAAAGAGGTGACAATAATATCCTTTTCTGAGAAATTGATATTTTCAATATATGTACCTGGATGAACAAGGACTGTATCTCCATTCTGTGACGCAACAATCCCAAACTGGATTGTTGCAAAAGGAGCTTCCGGTGAGCCATCACCTGTTTCATTTGAGCCGGTTACTGCCACATGCCAGATCCCATATAGGGGTAGTTCAATTTCATCAATTATCACAAATATATCAGTCGTATCTGTCCCAGTTAAACCAACCAGATCATAAGACAGAATACTCAACCTTGCGGTCTCTGATATTACATTTGGAACGGTCCAGGCGTACGTTGCGCTTGAACCATCAACTGAATCTACAAATGCAAACTCTTGGCCTGTTTCACTCGAAAAAAACAGATGATGAGAACGAAAACCAGAATTGTCTTCTGCTTGCCAGGTGAGTTGAGTTACTTCTCCAATTGACAGCGTGTCAGGTGTATCAAGTTCAACTGTAGGTGGAGTTATATCTTGAAAAATCACACTCATCGATACCGGAACTTCAATTGTGCTATTGGTGGAATCATTGCTGATTATGGTAATCATATCTGAATAATCACCCAAATCCATTCCTTCTGCGCTTACTGTTACCGTTACATCAGCGCTTTCACCAGGTGGAATGGTAAGCTCGGTGGGTGTGGTTGTGATCCAGCTTTCTCGTGTTTCCCTTTGAGATTCTTCAATACGTTCCACTGCATCCTGAATCACCAAATTTCCAACTAGAGTACGATCATTTTTCTCATGCGGCATTTCAACGGCAGTAGCTGGCAGATCTCTTATGCAACGAACAGAGTATCCGTTTCTCTTAGGGAAGACGTCCCTGTAGATAGTTGAAAAAGCCTTATCCAGCTTACGCCACCTCGCAATATAATTATCGCTCTCAGTAGCGGACCAGAACATAGCGTTTTCGCCCACATCAGCGAAATACTCGCCGAGATAACCACGGTAACCCCCGGGCAGTGCAGTAAAACCGGAGCTGCCAAATTCAGAGTCATCTTCCAAAACGCCATCATTCCATAATTCAGTAATACCGGCCAGTTTACTACCCTCATTCGTGCCTCGCCAGAATTCAGCATCTGCTTCACTCTGGCTCATGCCCAACGCCATCTCCAGTTCTTTCCACTCAGCATCTGTAGGAACATGCCAGCCTTCAGGAGCAATATTGTATGCGTCTGTAACTGCATACCAATTATAAAGAGCGCCGTAGGTATCAACTTCGTCTGAAGCATTATTATTGTAGATACAGTATGCTTCAGTTGTCAATTCTCCCCAGGTATTATCATCTGTTACATTTGTTATCGATGTGCCATTTCGGTAATGGGTCACCTTTAAGTTCTCTGCCATCCAGACTTGGTCACCTATTTGAACTGTCGGGTAAATGTTACCGTCTATATCGGTAACAATTGTGTCCGAGTTTATTGTTATCTCTACCTCTAGCGGGGCGAGCCCGAAGTTGGAGATGGTGAGTGCCTGCGACTGCTCAAATTCCTCATCGATGTTCAGTGTAAAACCTAGTGAATCAGGAGAAATGGAGATTTGGGGAGAAAAATTAGTCTGATCAAGGTAATATGCTCCCATATCCATCCGAGTCCCATCCGGATCCTGGTCGTCAGGATCTATGTCCCAGATATCACCATCGCCGTTAAGATCTGGATGTCCAGAATCGATGCACGGGGAAGCATTTTGTAGATAAAAATCATTGTCTACTGAACTCATGAACATCGGATCCAAGTCGATATTTCCATCGTATAGGCCGCTAAACCCCACATTACTAGATATCTGAGCAAGTCCTCCCTCAATATCATTATAGAAAAAGTTGGTGGCATTTGAGTAAAAAAGTGCAACCTGATGCCCGACCATATCCAGTGATTCGTTTCCGAAGATTATGTTATTCGTGATAGTATTATTCGCATATGAGGCATATATACCACCCCCAGATGTTCCAGCAGTATTTGCAAAAATTGTATTATTGGTTATTTGTGGTGAGGAACCCCCGTTCATCTTAATTGCACCACCCCAGCCTTCGCAAGAATTGTATGCAAAAACATTATTCATAACTATTGGGCTTGAGTTATCTAGACAAATCGCTCCCCCCTCTCCCGCTATGTTGTTTATGAAAATATTATCTTCAAGTGAGGGCGATGAGATTGTTAAATATAAGGCACCCCCATAACCAGTTTCTGTAACTTGATTGGATGAAAATGTTGAATGTTTAACAATTCCTGTTGTGTTACTCAGAAATGCTCCTAGACCATTTCCCGTTATCGTGGAATTTAATTCGACGAGACATGAGTCCATGAGCAGATTTGAGTTCTGAGCGCTAATAGCACCACCATCACCTGCGGAATTGTTGGATATTATATTTGTGTTATTGAACGCGACTTCAGAAGCTGTTATATATGCTCCACCCCCTGAACTACTGGCAAGATTGTCCATAATATCTGCATTTGAAATATTTGGGTTAGATTCAAAGATATAAAGTCCACCCCCGTTCGCAGCAGTATTCCCGCTAATACTAACGCTCGTCATGTTTGGACTAGTGTCGTCAAAGTAGATGCCACCCCCAAATTGTAGAGCCTCGTTA